>CATIYU010000226.1 GCA_949739085.1 uncultured Eubacteriales bacterium
GGCCCAGCGGTCCGCCAGGGCGTAGACGCTCAGGGCGGACGCCGCCGTAAACGGGACCAGCAGCCGCAGCAGCGCCACCGCCCACAGGACCAGAAACGTCCGCTTGGGCAGACGGTTCAGGGTCAGGGCCCGCACCAGAACGGCGGCCAGAATCAGCGCCCCGCCCGCGATACTCATACGCAGCAAGCTCATATCACTCACCTCACTCCAGTTCTCCCACAATCTCCCGCAGCCGCGCAATCTGCTCCGCCGGGAGTTTTTTCCGTCCCAACAGGGAGGCGAACAGCTTGTCCACCAGCTCCTCCGTCTCCGCCCGCTGCACCGCCTCCCGGGACACCAGCGCCCGGCAGCGGAAGTTGGGCTCCAGCCGCTCCACGGCCCCCTTCTGGATGCACCGCTTGAGGAGGGTGTAGGTGGTGTTCCGGTTCCAGCCCACCTCCTCCGCCAGCACGCTGGCGACGCGCTTGGCCGTGGCCTCCCCCTCCCGCCAGAGCACCCCCATGACCTTCAACTCCGAATCGAACAGCTTCAGCTCCATGCTTTGGCCTCCTTTCACACTACTGTAGTAGTCTACACAACCATATACTACCACAGTAGTCTCTTCTTGTCAAGGGCCCTGAGAAAAAAAGGGGACCGCCGCCCAGCCCCTACTGGCTGAACGGCGGCCGCCCCTCCCGCTGATACGTCAGGCGGGGATGGCTGTCCCTATAGGCCCCCAGAACCTGGGAGAGCTCCTCCGGGTAGTCGCTGATGATGCCCGTAACCCCCATCTCCAGGTATTGCAGCATCTTCTCAGAATCGTACACGCTCCACACGTACACCGGCAGGTCCAGCTCCCGGGCCTGGCCCATGAGCCGGTTGCTCACAAGGCTTTCCTCCACCGCCAGGAAGTCCACGCCGTAGCGCCACACCGCGTCGGCCAGGTCCCCCACCGCGCTGTAGGCGCAGTAGCCGGTCCACCACTCCGGATGCCTCTCCATAATGGGGAGCAGGCTGGGGTAGTCCAGGGACATGACCATAATCCGCCCCCCGAACTGGCAGCGCTCCACCACCTCCATCACCGCCTCCGCCAGAGCCGCGCTGCCGGTGGGGCCGGGCTTGAGCTCAATGAGCAGGCCCATGTCCGGCCCGGCGGAGAGGGCCAGGAGCGTCTCCTCCAGGGAGGGGACGCGCTCCGAAGCGCCGTCGTAGCGCAAATCGTGGATGGGAATCTCCCGCAGCTGGGCCCAATCCAGCTCCCACACGCCCTCGCCCCGCCCGGCCAGCCGCTGGAGGGTTCCGTCGTGAAACACCACGGGCACGCCGTCCCGGGTGAGCTGCACGTCAATCTCCGCGTAGTCCATGCCCTGCTCCCCAGCGGCCAGCACCGCCGGAAGGGTGTTTTCCACCGCCAGGGCGCTGCCCCGGTGGCCGATGGCCAGCGGCCGGTGTACCAGCAGGGGCTGTTGCAGGCTGAGGGCCAGAAAGAGGGCGAAGAGCAGGCACAGCGCCAACCCGCCAACCTGCCAGCGGCGGGTCCGGAACCGCCGGGCCCAGCGGGTCCGCCGGACGGCCCACCAGCGCCCCAGGATGTCCAGCAGGGCGGCGGCGTCCCCGCTCCAGGGGGGCGGGAGCTGGGCCCGGGCCCCGCCGTTTTTTTCCATTATCCCGGTTTGCAGATACGCGAACCCCGCCATGGCCGCCGCCGTCAGCAGCGCCAAGAGCAGCCAGTGGAGCAGGTCCTTCCGGAACGCCTCGGAGTAGGCCAGGTATTGCAGGAAGCCGCTGTCAAAGTCGTCGTTGCCCAGAGGGGTGCGCCGCCAGTAGCGGGCGATTTCCGTCGTGACCCGGTTCCAGGCCGCCAGATACCCCACCAGGGCCAGGCGGTGCTTCCAGCCCATTTTCAGCCAGTATCCCAGGCTCCCCCGGCACGCCTGTCCGAACCGGCGGCCCTCCAGCGCCATGCAGGGCGGAACGAACAGCAGCAGCAGGTTGGCGGCGTAGCAGAGCCCGTAAATGGCCAGCATCCCCACCACGCCGGGCTGGGATTTGCGCATCTCCTCGAAGACAAACTCCGGGATGGACACGGAGGGGACCATGGTGCTCACGTACCCCAGACCCGCCCAGGGCAGCAGCAGAATATAATAGAGGGACCCCAGCGCTAGGGACCACCCCTTCATGACCCGCAGGTTCCAGAGGGACGCCTTCATCACTTCCGGCAGGGGCGCGTCCCTGCCGCACCGGCACAGGGACGCGATGTTGATGGTAACGCTGGCCTCGTAGAACGCCAGCAGCGCCGCGGCGGCGAAGAGCAGCAAAAACACCAGACCCGCCCTGGGGTCCAGCAGGGACCAGAACGCCCCGCTGTTAAAGCTGAGGCCCATGGCGGACATGCGGGTCTGGTAGACGTCCCGGAAGAGGGGGTTTACTAGACCCAGACAGAGCAGCTTCCAGACGGCCTGGAACAGCAGAATTTTCTTAAGCGCCTTTCCCAATCTCATCACTCCCGCGAAAAAATGCGGCGCTATTATACCACGGCGGCGGGGAGATTGCAAGCCGGGGAGCCCGGCCTTCGCGGCCCGGCTCCCCGGTCTTCAGCTCTTTGGAAAAAGGGTTCTCTCAGCTCCGGCAGCTGCAATAGTGCTTTGCGCCCTCGTAGTCGCCGGGGGCCGTCAGGCTGTTGGGGGGGAAGAATTCATCCACAGGGAAGCAGATGTTCTGGAACAGCTCGCAGGGGTCCTCGCTGGCGCAGCCGCCGCCGGAGCATTCCTTGCAGGGCAGGCAGTAGTCGAAGACCGGCATGAGCAGCTGACTGTCCCGCTCCAGGCGCACCATGGAGAACTGGCCCAGGGTCACGAAGGCCCGGCGGCAGCCGTCGCCCATGGTCAGGTCGCAGGAGAAGCACTGGCAGACACAGGCGGGAATCTCGCAGATGTCGCAGTCGCAGCAGCGGCTCTCGCAGCACTCCACCAGCTTGGCGTCCAGGACGATGGGGTCCACCGCCTCCACCACCGCGATGGGCATGTTGCTCTGCTCCAGGAGTTGGCGGTCCAGGGCGTCAATCCGCACGCGGGAGGAGAAGATCTTCGCGTTGCCCTCGCTGCCGAAGAGGATGACCCGCTTGTCGAATACGCACAGGCCCTCCACCTCCACCGGCCGGGGGCAGGTGCAGTAGGCGTTCAGGGTGACGCGGTAGAAGAACCGCATATCCACGGTATAGAAGCCCCGGTTGAAGACCACGGGCTCCACGTCGATGTAGGTGTAGAGCAGCTCAGCCTTGCCGCCCTTTACCGACTGGGCGCGGTTGAGGATATCCTGACCGGCCGCGGTGGGGTAAAACCGCAGGTCTTCGATACAGTCTTTATCCCGGCAGCTGTCATAGATTTTTTTGGTATGGATGCAAACGGCCTCACAGTTGTCCTTCATGTTGGACACGGGGCCGGGAACGATACGCTCAGGCATAATGGACCTCCTAATGATATAGTCACAGGCCGGACCCTCCGCCGCCCGGCGGCGGGAGGGGAAAGCGTCTGCTTTCAATCCCATTGTATGCGCCCCGTGCCAGGAGGTGCCGCCCGTTCCTCCCCGGGGGGACTGCCGCCGGGAAGCGGCCAAGTGGTCGAATGCACCGCAAACCCTTGCGGCTCTAGGGCCCGCGCACTGGACCAGGTGGTCAAGAGCGGGGGCTTTACCGGTTTTTGCTCTCTGCATTTGACCAGGGTGGTCAAGTGCGGAAACCCTTGATACTCTAAGTAAAATTCCGCATTATACCACTTCGTATCTGTCACACGGGGAGCGGTCCGGCAAAGGGAGGAACTGTGCGTCCCCCACCCCGGCGGCAGCTCCCGGCCCAGGGGCGGCAGGAGGGGTGCAGCCGCCGGAAGCAATGAAAAAAGCCCCGCGCCCATTGGGGCGCAAGGCTCTTCTATTGGCGGAGATGGAGAGATTCGAACTCTCGATACCCTTTTGGGGTATACACGATTTCCAATCGTGCGCGCTCGACCAGCTACGCGACATCTCCACATA
>CATIYU010000227.1 GCA_949739085.1 uncultured Eubacteriales bacterium
CAAAAGGTAGATAGGCATTTATCAAAAAAAGCCTGACCCCCACAGCGGCGAACTCCACCCAGACTTGCGAAAACAGTCGTTTCCTGACGGCTCATACTGCTATGCCCTGCACCCGAACGGTCTTATAATTCTATGTAACATAACCCGCACAAATCAAGGCCGGAAGGAAATTGTAATCTGCCGCGTTGGATAAATACAAATGTGGTCAATCGCGGCGCGCCAAAAATCCTGCCGGTCCGGCTTGTTGAGAACGGAATAAGCCTCCTGCCAGCCCTCTGAGAAGATCGAGAGCAGACGGTCTGCGCTGGGAGGAGGCGTAGCCGCAGCGGCCTCCTCCGTAGCAAGGGCGGCAAGCTGGACGTTTAGCTCCTCGTAATCCTTCCGGTACAACTCCAAATCAATTATAGCATCCAAATACAAATCTTTCAAGCGTGAAAGCTTTTTTCGTAGAGCTGCACGCGCCTCCTGAAAATCTCTGCTAGGCGACGCCGCAGAAGCGATGCGGTCAAGCGTATAGACATACCGCTCCAGCTCAACGTCGATGTTCTCCAAAAGGTAACGCTCCAGTTGATTTTCCGATATGCAGACGCTATTGGAGCAGCCCCGGCCAACGGTGCGGACCCGGCAGGAGTAGAAGGGCCTTTCCCGCAGCTCTCCGGAACGGAGCAAGTAAGTGCTTGCCCGGGAGCCGAACCGGCAGCCGCACTCGGAGCAGTAGATCAGACCGGTAAACAAGTATGTCCGGTTCTCCGCCGCCCTCCGTTCCGCGCGCCGCCGGTTTGCCGCGATCTCCTCAAACTGCTCCCTGGTGATATATGGAGGACACATGCCGTCCCTGCCGCAAAAGGTTCCGCAGTACGCCTCGCTGTGGAGCATGCGGACGCTCATGCTGTAGGGGAAGGACGTGTTATATTTCTCCTCAACGGCCTTCCTGGCCTTTGCAATGGAGCGGCAGGCCAGGAAGCTTTCAAAGAAATATGTCACCGCCGCCTCAGTCTCAGGGTCCTTGACGATTTTCTTGTTTTCAATCCTGTATCCCATTGGCATCGTGCCGGTCACCGGCTCCAGCCGCTCCTTCTTCGCGTCGAAGACCGCCTTGATTCGTTCGCTGGTGCGGTCGGCCTCGTCCTGGGCCACGGAGAGCATGATGTTGATTTTCAGCCTGCCAGAGGCGGTAGAGGTGTCGTAGTCCTCGTGGATGGTCCGCCAGTCCACGTGATGCTTTTCCAAGATCTCCTGTACTTTGTAGTACTCCGCAATGTTGCGAAACCAGCGGTCTAACTTGGTGAAGACAATCAGCTCTCCCTTGCCCGCCTGCGCGTCCGCCAGAAGCCGTTGCAGCTCTGGACGTTTGGACGCGCTCTTGCGGGCGGAGATGCCCGCGTCGGTGTAGACGCCCACAACCTGATGGCCGTTGGATTTGGCCCACTCCTCCAGGGCGGCGGTCTGGGCTTCGATGGACAGGCCGTGGATG
>CATIYU010000228.1 GCA_949739085.1 uncultured Eubacteriales bacterium
AATATAGTGGAAAAAGCCGGATTGCGGCGGCAATTTTGTAGAATGTGCTATTGACGTGAATTCAGAAATTTGCTAACATAATACTACATTCCCGAGCTGCTAACAAACCATATGCAGATTGAGACATGAAGAGGAGATAATAGGCCTATGTATACTCAGGAAGTTACCATTAACAACGAGGTTGGTCTGCACGCCAGACCCGCTACCTACTTCATCCGGAAGGCCAATGAGTTCAAGAGCGGCATTTGGGTTGAGAAGGACGAGCGCCGGGTCAACGCCAAGAGCCTGCTGGGCGTCCTGTCCCTTGGGATTGTCAAGGGGACCACGATTACCCTCATTGCCGACGGGTCTGACGAGAAAGAGGCCGTGGAGGCCCTGGCTGAGCTGGTCCGCTCCGGCGAGTTCGGCGAGTAAGAGCATCACGGATGGAAGACTGTTTCGGTAACGGAACAGTCTTTTTCTATCGGAAAGAGGAGGGGGCCCATGACAAAAGAAGAACTGCTGGAAAAAGCCAACAGCCTGCCCCTGGCCCCCGGCGTGTACCTCATGTACAACAGGGACGATACGGTCATCTACGTGGGCAAGGCCAAAAAGCTGAAAAACCGGGTGAGCCAGTACTTTCAGGCGGGCCGTGGCCACGACTGGAAGACCCACACCATGGTCGGCCAGGTCCACCGCTTCGATACCATCATCGTCAGCAGCGAGTTCGAGGCCCTGGTGCTGGAAAACGCCCTGATTAAACAGTACATGCCCCACTATAACATCCTGCTCAAGGACGACAAGGCATACCCCTTCGTCCGGCTCAGCCGGGAGAGCTACCCCAGGTTCTCCATCGTGGGCCGCCCGGCGGGCGACGGGGCCAGGTACTTTGGCCCCTACGGCGGCCGCATGGAGACCCGCTCCGCTCTGGACGCCATCCGCCGGGCCCTGCGCCTGCCCACCTGCAACAAAAAATTCCCCCGGGATATCGGGAAGGAGCGGCCCTGCCTCAACCACCACATGGGCCGCTGCGACGGCTTCTGCCGCCCGGAGATGACCCAGGAGGAGTATAACCGCCGCATGGACCTGGCGGTCCAGCTGCTGGAGGGCAAGCTCCGCCTGGTCACCAGCCAGCTGGAGGCGGAGATGCTCCAGGCGGCGGAGGACCTGCGCTTTGAGGAGGCCGCCGCCATCCGGGACCGCATCGGCGCTATCAAAGTCCTCAGCAAGCGGCAGAAGGTCATCGCCGGGGTCTGCGCCGACACCGACGTGTGGGGGCTCTACCTACAGGCAAAGTGCTGCTACGCGGTGCTCCACTACGAGGACAGCCAGCTCACAGGCCGGGAGGCGGAGCTCTTCAGCGCCTCCGCCCTGGAGGACGAGGGGGAAATCCTCTCCGCCCTGCTGCTCCAGTACTACGGCGGCCGCACCGTGCTGCCCAGGGAAAT
>CATIYU010000229.1 GCA_949739085.1 uncultured Eubacteriales bacterium
AAAGCAGTGGGAGCGGTACCGGGAGACTCTGGGGGACGGCGTTCCGAAGAGCTTTGAGACGTTCCGGCGGCATAAGCTGGCGGGAGATGAGAAGTACAAAATCTGGAGGCTTGATTACAAGCGGCAAAACGATCTTGTGCTGCATCCGGAAAAGGCTCTTCCAGGGGCTGCCACGGCTTCAGCGGCGGAGGCAAAATTCACCAAATATTTTTTCAACCCAGAAAACCAAAACGGTTGGAGAAAGGGCGTTGCCTTTTCGTCCCGTTTGGGTTATAATGGAACTAACTGGCAGAAGATGCGTGCGGAGATTTTGAAAGCCGCGCAGAAATATCCGGCAACATTACGAGGAGCCTCTGTTCATGGCAGCAGTTATTCCCAAGATGTTATTCTCTACGGCTTAAAAGGAAATCCAGCCAATGTACAAATTGGCTGGATTGTTCATCCAGACGGAACTTTGCACCTTGTGACGGCGCATATGGAGGACCTATAGATGGCTAAATATCAGGAATTTGATACAGTCCTTTTGAAAGATGGGCGCTTTGCTACAATTGTGGAAGTATTTGAACCGGGGGAATATATTGCGGATGTAGGACGTTCTCCGAAGGATTGGGCAATTGTTTGGGACCTGACAGATACCGGTATTATGCGACTTGCGACACCAGAAGAAATTGCCCAGGAGCATGCGATATCCATGCAGGAGCTGAAGGAGCAGGGACTTTGGGATGATACTCCATGACTAGGGAACAGAGTGTCGCCAAATTGATTTCCGGAGCTAAATGAATAATTTTATAACACCGGAGCCGGAGGGAGGAATCCCGCCAGCTCCGATTCTATTTGTGAGGTGATGCAGAATGCTGGCCTATTATGGGACGCGGATCTCCGCCCACATGACGGACACGCCGGAAGGCTACCTCATCTGCCATGACGTACCCATCGCCCGGACAGGTGAGATGACCTATCAGGCGTCAGAGCTCCAGCTGGAGGGCAGTCCGGACCGGCTGGTGCGGGTGAAGCGTTACGCGGAGGACGTGTTCGAGGCGGCGGCGGTAGCCAGCTTCGAGGGCAAGGAGGTCACCAGCGGGCACCCGCCGGAGAGCGTAGGCCCGGCCAACTACGCCGCCTACGCCAAGGGCCACGTGCAGAATGTGCGGCGGGACCTGCATATCAAGGACGCCGCCCTCATCAGCGACATCAAGAACCGGGTAGTGCGGGAGGTCTCCTGCGGATACCTGTGCCGCTACGAGCCGGAGGG
>CATIYU010000230.1 GCA_949739085.1 uncultured Eubacteriales bacterium
ATCGACCCCAAGGACCTCCAGATTGATACCTTCCGCTCCTCCGGTGCCGGGGGCCAGCACGTGAACAAGACGGAGTCCGCCATCCGCATCACACACCTGCCCACCGGTGTGGTGGTGGAGTGCCAGGATGAGCGCAGCCAGTACAAAAACAAGGACCGGGCCATGAAGATTCTCCGCTCAAAGCTCTACGAGGCGGAGCAGGCCCGGCAGAACGCCGCCATCGCCGCCCAGCGGCGCAGCCAGGTGGGCTCCGGCGACCGCAGCGAGCGTATCCGGACCTACAACTTCCCCCAGGGCCGGGTCACGGACCACCGGCTCACCGGGGACGTGAAGAATTTCAGTATCGACGGGGTCATCAACGGCGGCCTGGACCCTGTTATCGACGCGTTGGTCACCGCGGACCAGGCGGAACGGCTGGCGGCGTCCGGAGAGGCTGAGGCATGAAAACCCGCGTGTTTTCCATACAGGACCCGGTCCGGCAGGCCGGGGACGTGGAGGAGGCCGCCGCCGTCCTCCGCGCCGGGGGACTTCTGGGCATCCCAACGGAAACGGTCTATGGCCTGGGGGCCTGCGGGCTCAACCCGGGCGCGGTGCGCCGTATCTTTGAGGCCAAGGGCCGCCCCCAGGACAATCCCCTTATCCTCCACATACCGGAGAAAACCTGGCTGGACCGCTATTGCCGCAACATCCCGCCGGAGGCGTTCACGCTGGCGGACCGGTTCTGGCCCGGCCCGCTGACCATGATCCTCCGGCGGCGGGAGAACGTGCCCAACGCCGTCACCTGCGGCCTGGACACCGTGGGCGTCCGCTGCCCGGACCACCCCGTGACCCTGGCCATTATCCAGGCGGCGGGGGGGCCGGTGGCCGCGCCCAGCGGCAATCTATCCGGACGGCCCAGCCCCACCTGCGCCCGGCACATGCTGGAGGATATGGCGGGCCGCATTGAGGCTATCGTGGACGGCGGACCCTGCGGCGTGGGGGTGGAATCCACAATTTTGGACCTGACCGCCTCCGTCCCCCGGCTGCTCCGGCCCGGCGGACTGCCTCTGGAGGCCCTGGAGGAGGTTTTGGGGGAGGTAGCCGTGGACCGGGCGGTGACGGCCCCCCTCTCCGCCGGGGAGAAGCCCAAGGCCCCCGGCATGAAGTACCGCCACTACGCCCCCCAGGCCCCGGTAACCGTGGTCTCCGGCAGCGGCCTCCGGTCCGCCCGGTACATCCGGAAAAACCTGGGGACCCAGACGGGGGTCATCTGCTTTGAGGAGTACGCCGGTCAGTTTCCGGGGTGCGTGGTGCGGTCCATCGGCCCGTCCTCGGACCGGGCGGAGCAGGCCCGCCGGGTGTTCGACGCCCTGCGGTCTTTCGACGAGAGCGGCGTGGAGGCCATCTACGCCCAGTGCCCCAGCGGCACGGGGTTGGGGCTGGCCGTGGCCAACCGTCTGAAAAAGGCGGCGGGCTTCCAGATTGTGGAGCTGGGGGACGGGGAATGACGGTAATCGGCATCACCGGGCCCACCGGCTCCGGCAAGACCACCGTTTTGGGGTTCCTCAGGCGGATGGGCTTTGAAATCGTGGACTGCGACAGGCTGTACTACGAGCTGCTGCGCCGGGAGGCCGCTCTGCGCAGGGCCCTGGAGAACGCCTTTGGGCCCGTGTTCCTCCCGGACGGGAACCTGGACCGGCGCGCCCTGGCCGCCAGGGTGTTCAGCAGCCCGGCGGAGCTGGAGAGACTCAACGCCATCGTTTTTCCGGCGGTGTTCGCCGCCGTGGAACAAAAAATTAAAAAATGTTCACAAAAAGGGCTTGCTATTGACGCGGTAAATCTGGTAGAATCAGGGTTAGGAACCCTGTGCAGCGTTACCGCCGCCGTGACGGCGGACCCGGCGCTGCGCCTGTGGCGGATTATGGAGCGGGACGGCCTGGACGAGGCCCAAGCCCGGGCCAGAATCGCCGCCCAAAAGCCGGACAGCTGGTACCGGGATCATTGCGCCTGCGTTCTGGAGAACAACGGCGGCCGGGCGGAGTTTGAAGGGCTGATGGAGAAATTTTTTCGGGACCTATTTCTGACGAAAAAAGAGGAGGAGCAAGTTATGGACGCTAAAGAATGGAAGGCCAAGGTGCTCAGCGAGAAGAAGAACGGCTACGACCGCCTGCCTGCCGGCGAGCGGGAGGCCATGAACGCCTACTGCCAGGACTACAAGGCGTTCCTGGATGCTGGCAAGACCGAGCGGGAGTGCGTCCGGGAGGGCGTCCGCCTGGCGGAGGCCCAGGGCTTCAAGCCCTACGTCCGGGGCATGGCGCTGAGCGCCGGGGACAAGGTCTACATGGACAACCGGGGCAAGATGCTGATGCTGGCTGTCATCGGCCAGAAGAGCCTGGCGGAGGGCGTGCAGATCACCGCCGCCCATATCGACAGCCCCCGGCTGGACCTGAAGCCCGCGCCCCTCTATGAGGAGAGCGAGATGGCCTACCTCAAGACCCACTACTATGGCGGCATCCGCAAGTACCAGTGGGTATCCATCCCCCTGGAGCTCCACGGCGTGGTGGCCCTGAAGGACGGCTCCACTGTCAATGTGGCCATCGGCCAGGGCAGCGAGCCG
>CATIYU010000231.1 GCA_949739085.1 uncultured Eubacteriales bacterium
GACGATGTTCAACTTGATGCCGCAGTCCACGGCCACCACGTTATAGCGGTGGTTGGAGGTGCGGGCGTACCAGCGCTTTTTGCAGCTGACCCGGGCCACCTGGTCCCGGGGGAGCGCCGCGTCCCGCAGGCGGGAGAGGGCCTCCTCCTGCGGGACGGCGATGTCCGTCAACAGGGCCTTCCGGCTGCCAAAATCCCGGATGCTGCGGGTGAGCTTCCGGGTGTCGATGCCCTCGATGGCGGGGATGTTGTAGTCCTCCAGGATTTCCGAGAGGGTTTTGGTGTAGCGGAAGTTGCTGGGGATGTCGTTGTACTCCCGGACCGCCAGGGCCCCGGCGGTGGGGATTTTCGTCTCAAAATCCTCGTCCGTGACGCCGTAGTTCCCGATGATGGGGTAGGTCATTACCACCATCTGCCCGGTGTAAGAGGGGTCGGAGACGATCTCCTGATACCCCACCATGGAGGTGTTGAACACGATCTCGCACACCCGGTCCTCCCTGGCCCCGAAGCGGTAGCCGGGATAGACCGAGCCGTCCTCCAGCACGATTTTGCAGTCATAGGATCTGATCATCCGCGCTTCCTCCTTTGTGAACGGGAAAATATGCAGTATATTCCGCCTTGTCTGTAAAAAATCGCTAAAATCCGGGGGCTTTTTACAGTTTTATACATATATGACTATCGCACAGTTTTTCCTGGAAGTCAAGGCAAAATCCAGGCCTTTTCCCGATTTATGAAAAATTCATAGATGAACTACAAAATCCCGGAGAAGAATTCATGCACTATTTCGCTTGCGTTTTGGGACGGAAAATGGTAGCCTAGCGGTGTATTATTGATTGTAGACCCGCCTGCAACTGACGGAATTGTGGACTACCACAGGGGAACAGGCCGGGCGCGTTTTGCCGGCCGTCTGGGCAGTCTGTCTCATAGGGATAGGACTGCCCATTTTTGTTTAAAAAAGGAGAGCGAGCAATGAAAAAAGTAGCCGTCATCATGGGCAGCGCTAGCGATCTTCCGGTGGTCCGCAAGGCTGCGGAGACCCTGAAGTCCTTCGGCGTGCCCCACGAGGTCCATGTCTACTCCGCCCACCGCACCCCGGCCCAGGCCGCAGAATTCGCCCGCAGCGCCCGCCAGAACGGCTTTGGCGTCATCATCGCCGCCGCCGGTATGGCCGCCCACCTGGCTGGAGCCATGGCGGCGGGCACCACCCTCCCCGTCATCGGAATTCCCATGAAATCCAACGCTCTAGACGGCGTTGACGCCCTGCTCTCCACGGTGCAGATGCCCTCCGGCATCCCGGTAGCCGCCGTGGCCATCGACGGGGCCGTCAATGCCGCCCTTCTGTCCATCCAGATTCTGGCGGTGGAGGACGCGGAGCTGGCGGAGAAGCTGGAGAACCACCGGGCCGCAGCGGCAGAGAAGGTGCTGAAGGCCAATGCCGAGGCAGAGGCGGAGTTCAACGCCGCCAGATAACAGAGGGGGTTACGGAAACGATACGGAGGACCTGGGAGCGGGACGGGTACATCCTGCGGCCCGCAGAGCTGGAGGACGCGGAGGCTTACTTCCAGCAGAACTTCAACCCCCTCGACCCGGAGACCGCCCGGCTGACCGGCTGCAAGGCGGCCTTTACCAAGGAGGAGGTTGTCTCCTTTTTCCGCCAGTCCGTCAGCGACCCCAGCCGGCACCTGTTTTTGGCGGTCGCGCCGGACGGGCGGATAACCGGCGAAAGCGTTCTCTGCGACATCGACCCTGATTTGCGCTGCGCCCATTTCAGAACCGCCATCTTCCACCCGGCGGAGTGGGGAACGGGCCTGGGGACATGGATGGTGGAGACCACCCGGGACTTCGCCTTCCAGGCCCTGAAGCTGCACCGCCTGGAGCTGGAGGTCTTCTCCTTTAATCCCCGGGCGGAACAGGTCTACCAGAAAGCCGGATTCCGGCGGGAGGGCGTCCGCCGGGACGCGGCTTCAGACGGCGGGCGCTACGGGGACAGCATATGGATGGCCATACTGGAGGACGAGTGGAGGCAGCTCAAAAGGACGCAGCAGAGGAATTATCACTATCCAATCAATTTCATTTCAGGAGGATACACTGCCATGGAAAAGAAAGAACAGCTCTATGAGGGCAAGGCCAAGAAGGTCTACGCCACCGAGGACCCCGCCCTGGTCATCGTCTCCTACAAGGACGACGCCACCGCCTTCGACGGCACGAAAAAAGGCACCATCCGGGGCAAGGGCGCGGTGAACAACCGCATGAGCAAC
>CATIYU010000232.1 GCA_949739085.1 uncultured Eubacteriales bacterium
ATTCAGTCATTCATGCGAAAATTGCAGCATCATCCGCCTCTCGTCTCCTGCTTTTTCCTCCACTCGGCACTTTCCTATCTTTAACTGCGGAAGTAATATATTGATTTTGCGCAAAAAATATTCCGTCTTTATTAAACGCCCCGCTCAGGAAGCTTTCATCAGCCAGACTGCGTTCCGCGTCAAGGTCGCCGCTATCAAAGCCCTCAAAAGTATCAAAGAGGTAAAGCGTTTTCTCTGGAAAGTATTTATTGATATATTGGGCAAACTCGCCCATACAAACGCCGCATTCGGCAACGCTCCCCTCCATGCCGCGCTCTTGCGCGTAATGGGCAAAGTCTCGAAGCCACACGACCCGGCAATAATGATCTTCGTCATATTGGTTTATAAACTCTGCCGCCAGGGCTTCATCTTCAAAAACAGCCTGTATTTTTTCTTTCGAAACACCCAGAGAAATCAGCTGCGATCTTATTTCAGAAATCTCAGCCGATTTTACATTTGAAATGAAAATTTTATCATAGTTCTGAAGGACCCCGTCCGCTGGAGAGTAAACGGGGATGGGATTCCCGTTCAAATCTTCTATAACAGGCTTTTGAGCCGCGTTGTCCAAGAAACCAAGCAATGTATATTCCGGTGATTTTTCCACATGTGTTTTGCAGATCTTTCCATAATAACCCGCACCAAAGATCAGTACATTCATTGCGCCCGCCTCCTTTTATTCACCGTTTTTCGCCAGTTCATGCGGTCCCCAATCGCGGCACGGATCTGAATAATCCTGACGGCCTCTATATTGGTATCAGCCCGCCGTATTCGCCTGGCTTTGGCAGGGGAATTGGGGGAAGCGCCGCTTCGTTCCCCCAATTCCCCTAGAGATTACTTCGCCCGGTCCTTCAGGGCCTCCACCATATCCAGCCGCTCCCAGGGCAGGTCCACGTCCACGCGGCCGAAGTGGCCGTAGGCGGCGGTCTGCTCGTAGATGGGACGGCGCAGGTCCAGATGGGTAATAATCTTGCCGGGGCGCAGGTCGAAGAGCTCCTGGACAATGGCGCTGAGCTTTTCGCCATCAATCCTGCCGGTGCCCTGGGTGTCCACCAGCACGCTCACCGGGTGGCTGACGCCAATGGCGTAGGCCAGCTCAATGTGGCAGCGCCGGGCCAGCCCGGCGGAGACGATGTTCTTGGCTGCGTACCGGGCCATATAGGCGGCGGAGCGGTCCACCTTGGTGGGGTCCTTGCCGGAGAAGCAGCCGCCGCCGTGGCTGGCAGCGCCGCCGTAGGTGTCCACGATGATCTTCCGGCCCGTCAGGCCGCTGTCGCCCACAGGACCGCCGATGACGAACCGGCCGGTGGGGTTGATGTAGAACTTGGTCTCCGCGTCGATGTACTGGGCGGGGATCACAGGCTTGACCACGGTCTCCACCACCGCCTCCCGCAGGTCCTTGACGGAGATGTCGGGGCTGTGCTGGGTGGAGACCACGATAGCCGGGCAGCGGAGGACGGAGCCGTCGGGGGCGTACTCCACGGTGACCTGACTCTTGCCGTCGGGCCGCAGCCAGCTCAGCTCGCCGCTCTTGCGCACTTCGGCCAGGCGGCGGCAGAGGCGGTGGGCCAGGGAAATGGGGGCGGGCATCAGCTCGGGGGTCTCGTCACAGGCGTAGCCGAACATCATGCCCTGGTCGCCAGCGCCGATGGCCTCGTCGTTCTCGCCATCCACGCCCATGGCGATGTCGCCGCTCTGCTCGTCGATGGTGGTCATGACGGCGCAGGAGCGGGCGTCAAAGCCGCAGGCGGGGTCGTTGTAGCCGATTTTATCCACCGTGCGGCGGACGATATGGGGGATGTCCACATAGCAGTTGGTGGAGATCTCGCCCATGACCATCACCATGCCGGTGGTGGTTACGGTCTCGCAGGCCACCCGTCCGTTGGGGTCCTGGGCCATAATGGCGTCCAGCACGGCGTCGGAAATCTGGTCGCAGACTTTGTCGGGATGTCCCTCGGTGACGGATTCAGAAGTAAAAATACGGTTTGCCATGATAGTGTTCTCCTTTTTGCGTTTTTGTGTGATAGGTTCTTGCAGGGCAGCGAAGCATGAAAAAAACACGCCTGGCGGCGTGCTTAGAAGAGTCTGCTTTCCTCATCTTGCGCTGACCGCCGGAATTGGCACCTTGCGTATGCAGGTTGCCGTGGCTTCATCGGGCCGTTCCCTCCGCCACTCTTGATAAGGTATGAAATTGTCCACATGTGGTACAAAACCATTATACAGTCTCCAGGTTATCTTGTCAACGGGTTTAGGAGAAAAAATACAGGGAACGGCCCGCGTTATGCCCACATTTTTTTCGCTCCGGCAGTCCGGAAAAACAAAATTGACGCAAGCCGGTCTGAATGATATAATAAGCCCCAACAGCGCGGGATTCCGCCGCGGCTGGGGACATTTTCCAGAGGGGAGCGGGAAATATGGACGAGACGAGAGGAATCACCCAGAGAATCAGCGAAGAGGAGATCCAGCGCCAGCTCCGCTTCTGCGCGGAGATCAAAAGGTTGCAGGAGGACCGCTCCGGCGGGCCGCCCCTGGCCTGCGTCCAGACCTTCGGGTGCCAGCAGAACGTGGCGGACAGCCAGCGCATCATGGGAATGCTGGGGGAGATGGGGTACGGCCTCACGGACGAGCCCCGGGCCGCCGCGGTCATTGTTATCAACACCTGCGCCATCCGGGAGAATGCGGAGAAGAAGGTCTTCGGCGTGGTGGGGCAGCTGGTCCACGTGAAGGAACAGAGCCCGGACGCCGTCATCTGCCTCTGCGGGTGCATGGCCCAGCAGGAAGCGGTGGCAAAGCGGATTAAGACCTCCTACCGGCATGTGGACCTGGTGTTCGGACCCCAGGCCCTCTGGAAATTCCCGGAGCTGCTCCACGAGGTTCTGACCCGGCAAAGCCGGGTGTTCTCCATCCAGCAGGAGCGCGGCTCCATTGCCGAGGGCCTGCCGGTGGTGCGCGAGAGCGGCGTGAAGGCATGGGTCTCCATCATGTACGGCTGCAACAACTTCTGCTCCTACTGCATCGTGCCCTACGTCCGGGGCCGGGAGAGAAGCCGGAAGCCGGAGGACATCCTTCGGGAGGTGCGGCAGCTGGCAGAGGACGGGGTGAAAGACATCACCCTCCTGGGGCAAAACGTCAACTCCTACGGCAAGGATCTTGACCAGCCGCTGGACTTCGCCGGCCTGCTGGCGGAGCTGGACAAGATCCCCGGGGACTTCCTGCTCCGCTTCATGACCAGCCATCCCAAGGACGCCGGGGAGAAGCTCTTTGACGCCATGGCCCGGCTTCCCCACGTGGCCCATCAGCTCCATCTGCCGGTGCAGTCGGGCAGCAGCAGGGTGCTGAAGGCCATGAACCGGGGATACACCCGGGAGCAGTACCTGGAAAAGGTCCGCCGGGCCAGAGAGGCCATGCCGGACCTGGTGCTCACCAGCGACATTATCATCGGCTTCCCCGGGGAGACGGAGGCGGAGGCCATGGAGACCATAGATTTGGTGCGGGAGGTGGGCTATGACGCCCTCTTCACCTTCATCTACTCCCCCAGGCCCGGCACCCCGGCGGCGGCGCTGCCGGACCCCGCCTCCCGGGCGGAAAAGCAGGCGTGGTTCGACGCGCTTCTGGAGGTTCAGAACCGGATCTCCGGGGAGCGCCACCGCGCCTACGTGGGCCGGACCCTGCGGGTGCTGGTGGACGGGGAGAGCGGGGACAAGGACTGGCCCCTCTCCAGCCGGACTCGCGGAGGC
>CATIYU010000233.1 GCA_949739085.1 uncultured Eubacteriales bacterium
GGAGATGTTCCACAAGACCCTGGATTACGTTGAGGCCGGTGATAACGCGGGCTGCCTGCTGCGCGGCGTTGCCAAGACCGACATCGAGCGCGGCCAGGTCCTGGCTAAGCCCGGCTCCATTCAGCCCCACACCAAGTTCGTGGGCCAGGTGTACGTCCTGAGCAAGGACGAAGGTGGCCGCCACACCCCCTTCTTTAACAACTACCGTCCTCAGTTCTACTTCCGTACCACCGACGTGACCGGCGTTATCTCCCTGCCTGACGGCGTTGAGATGTGCATGCCCGGCGACAACGTGGACATGAAGGTTGAGCTGATTACCCCCATCGCCATTGAGAAGGGTCTGCGTTTCGCTATCCGTGAGGGTGGCCGTACTGTGGGTTCCGGCGTGGTTATCGACATCAACGAGTAATTTAGGCGCGAACTTGCCTGAAAGATTTAGCCGGAGCGGCATTGCTGCTCCGGCTTTTTGCGCCTCCTGTGTCATAAGTGATATTAGGTGCAAGCTGCTGGATGCGGCCCGGCGCTGCCTACCACCGGGGAGAGTTCCCGCACGGTCAGCCGCCCTTCTGATACAGTAAAGCGAACCTCCAGTCCCGCAAAGGCCATCCCATAGACCCGATCCGGATCGTCCTGGTAGGAGGGGCGAGGGTCCTCCGCCAGAACCCCCAACAGGGCCTGCCGCTTCTCCACCGGCGCCAGCGCCAGCAGCTCCGGGGGGCAGTCCACAGCCAGCCGCCGCCGCTCCACCTGGTCTACAAAGCCGCCCGCAGCGTCCGGTCGGGCGTCGGCATAGGGGATATAGGGTTTGATGTCGTAGATAGGCGTGCCGTCCAGCAGGTCCGCCCCTGCCACGTGAAGTACAGGCCCCAGCGCGCCGCCGGTCTCCACTCCCTCCAGCCGCACAGCGGAGAGCCCCAGAGAGTTGGGCCGGAAGGGCGACCGGGTGGCAAACACGCCCAGCCGCTGGTTTCCGCCCAGCCGGGGCGGGCGCACAGTGGGGGACCACTCCTGACGCACCGCCTGACTGAATTGCCAGATGAGCCAGATATGGGAAAATTCCTCCAGCCCCCGGACGGCCTCTGGGACCCGGAACTCCGGTTCAAACACTACAGAAGCCCGCAGGGACTCCACCAGTCCGCTCTGCCGGGGAATGCCAAATTTGGAAGAGAAATCGCTATGAATGCGGGCGATGACCCGCAGGGTGTGCTGTTCCATAAAAACCCCTCGCAAACATTTAGTAGTAGGCCACCAGAAGATCCACCACGGTGCCGTAGCTCTGGATGCCGTCGGTCTGACCGTAGGACTTGAGGGAGGCGTCATAGATGGATTTGCTTACTGTGGCCGTAACCCCCTCGAACTGACTCCAATAGGCGCTGTGGTAGCGCAGATCCGCTAAGACAGCCTCTGGCAGACTGCTGCGAAGTTCTGTCCAGCGGTCCTGGTCCGCCCGGTAGAGGGCGTTGCTCAGGTGTATGTATCCCATGAGATAACCGGAGTATTGGTACGCCGGGTGGTCTGAGGCGGTAGATGCGGCGACGGCCAGAAAGTTGCACTCCTGCTCTGAGGCAATGCCCCGCTGGTGGGCCAGCTCGTGGGCGATATTGGCGGGCAACAGGCAGGCGGGGCTGTCCACATTCAGGTTGGATTCCCCAGTGTAGGGGCTGTAGAAGCCAGTGAAATTCATGGCGCTGAAGAGCCGGGAGAAGAACATCTTTTTCGGTACCCGATCCTCTCGGGCCAGAAAGGGGAATTCCCGGGAAATATTTTCGTACACACTGGCGCTGGCGGCGAAAATCTCCTCCCTGGGCACGGCAAATACGCCGTTCCCATCCCGCTCCACCTGCCCCGCTGTCTCCGACAGCCGCTGGGCGAACCAGGCTGTCACCCGGTCCAGGTCCCCTTCCGCCACCGGCTGGGCATACACGCCGCTGCGCTGCTGGAAGCCAGGGGCATAGTAGTTGACACCCCACGCCGCGCAGTAGAAGCCGTAGGCGGTCAGGCACAGGCAGGCCATACCCAGGAGACAGCCGTAGGCGGCCTCCAGCCGCCTGCCTTTCCAAGTCCGTAGGCGGTGGAGGAGTGCTGCTGTCCAGGCCAGCAGGCCCAAAATAAAGATTACATAGAACCACTCTACCACAGAGAATGGAAACAGGTACCACAGCCGGGCGTACCCATCCTTAAGTCCCTGGGTGACGCTGGAAACGGCGCTGGCTGCCGCCGGACTGCTGATGCCGTACCAGTAGACGCAAAAGAGCGCCAGCACCCCCAGTGCCCAGAGGTGTACCGCCAAATGCCGCCTGAAAAATGCCTTCATCATACCGCCTCCTGTACCATGGAAGATTCTATCTCCCAGTATACCCCCTCCGCAAAAATTTGCCAAGAGGATATTTTTGCCACAGGGGTCAGAGGTCCGACGGATTGATGTCAACAAAGGGAACGCCCTGCCGGATGGCGTACTCCAGGGCCCGGCGGGTGCCGCCGCTGACGCCGTCGTAGACTGCGATGACCAGGGCGCTGTGGTCCACCATATACCGGTTGCGGCGGAACATGCACCCCGCTGTGTAGTGGTCCTGGACCACTGTCTCCACATCGCAGATGGCCAGGAGGCCATGCCACCTGGCCCGGTCGGCGCTGGGCCAGCTGTCGGCCTGGGCAGGGCAGGGCACAGCGGCCTCCAGGGTCACGTCCCCACGCTCCTCCCGCAGGGCCGCCACAGCCTCAGCAAAATAGAAGTCGCAGCCCCGGGCCATGCCGCAGATAAAATGGCGCATTCCGCCGTCGTAAGCGGAGGCCACCGCGTCCCGGAGCTTCTGCTTGAGGGCTTTGCAGCGGGGGTCCTGTTCATTGGCCCCCCAGGGCAGCTTCTCCGGGCGATGTCCAGTGAAACAGCAGGTGCTGGGTTTTCCACGCATCTTGTAACCATCCTTTACAATTCTGTTTGTCCTAATTATAGAACATAAATTCTGATTTGTAAAGAAAAATAATGCTTGCTTTTTCGACGGCGGCGCGTATAATAGAAGACGGCGGCGCTCCTGGGCGGCGGATGCGCTGTGTTGACCCCTTTTCCCTCTGTCCGGGAAAAGGGGTATATGCCGAATATATTCATCTTCAGGGCGGGGTGCAAGTCCCCACCGGCGGTAAGCGCTCCCAAGAGGGCGCAAGTCCGCGACCGCGGAGACGCGTTGAACCGGTGAGAGTCCGGTACCGACAGTGAGAGTCTGGATGGAAGAAGATGTTCGCATGGGGGCAGTGGGATCCTGCGCTCTTTTGCGGCAGTACTCCGGGGATGGATAATCTTCGGGTATTTCTGTAAAGGAGTGTATTTTTTATGTCAACTATTTCTCAGAAGAGCAGTCCGGAGACCACGCCGCAGAGCGGCAGCGCAGCCTCCCGCTACGTCCGAAGGCTGGTGTCTATCGCTATGCTCAGCGCGGTGGCCACGGTGCTCATGGCCCTGGATTTCCCCATTCCCTTCCTCATTCCGTCCTTCGTCAAAATGGATTTCTCTGAGCTGCCCGCCCTGCTGGCGGCCTTCAGTATGGGGCCGGTGAGCGGCGTGGCGGTGTGCCTGGTAAAAAATTTGGTAAACCTCTTTGCCAGCACTACCAGCGGCGTGGGAGAGCTTTGCAACTTCCTGCTGGGGGTGTGCCTGGTGGTCCCGGCGGGGCTGATCTATAAGTACAAAAAGACCCGGGGCGGCGCGCTCTTAGGCGCGTTGGTGGGCGCGGCGGTCATGGCGGTGGGCAGCGTACCGGTGAACTACTGCATCTCCTACCCCATGTACACCATGTTCATGCCCCTGGACGCCATTATCGGCATGTATCAGTCCCTGCTACCCTCCGTGGACGGCCTGATGGCCTGCCTTGTCATCTTCAACGCCCCCTTCACCCTCCTGAAGGCCCTGCTGGATACGGCTCTGGCGTTCCTGGTGTATAAGCCGCTGTCGCCGTTGCTGCATAAATAAGAACAACGCAGATTCCTAAAGCGCCGGACGCCGCCCGTCCGGCGCTTTTTAGAGTCCATCTCCGTTAAGAATCCGTGCAAAACTGCAAGGGAAGGTTGGTAGATTTTTTCCCTGAGAACCTCTATACTGTAGACATTCCAAAAAGAAAGAGGTGCCAAATATGAATTTGGGAAACAGTTTATTTCAGGCGAGGAAGAAGCGGGGGCTTTCCCAGGAGGAGGTGGCGGAACAGCTGGGCGTGAGCCGTCAGACCATCTCTAAGTGGGAGACTGGCGAGACAATTCCTGACATCCGGCAGTCCAAACATTTGGCGGTTCTATACCGCCTGTCCCTGGACGAGCTGATCGATTTTGACATGGATGTACAGGAGGTCGAGGAGGCCATTGAGCGGACAAGCGCCGCCCTGGAGGAAAAAATTGACTGGACAAAGGCTTGGGGGAAAAAATATCCTATCCTGCTGTCCTACCGCCAGGACGTGAACGTGGAAAACTACACTGTGCAGCTGAACAGAATGATTGTGGACCTGAGAAACGAATATGGCTACAGCGAGCTGGACGCCTTCCTGGTGCTGAAGGATATCCTGGCCGCCGTATGGAAGGGCCAGAAGCAGAAGGCAAGGCCGTAGCTCCCCCGAGTGGGCATAAACTGCTCTATTCTGGAATAAAGTCTGCGGCGGGCAGTGACAATCGGGTCCGGCTGTGGTAAAATAATCCTGAATCTTTCAGGAAATGAGGCGATGCCCATGGAGAAAATTACGCCGCAGCTGGTCCGCCGCCTGCTGCCCCGCCGCTCCCCCGAGGGCCATAAGGGGACCTTTGGCAAAGTGTACGTCTTAGGGGGATCGGTGGGCTACACCGGTGCGCCGGTGTACGCAGGAGAGGCGGCGGTGCGTACTGGCAGCGGGCTGGTGTTTGTGGGGGTTCCGGCGGAGGTGTACCCCATTGTAGCCGCCCGTTGCGAGGCGGCGATGGCCCACCCCATCCCGGCTGGCTATGGGGAGCTGCTGGAGCGGATCCGCCCCTGCGGCGCGGCGCTGGTCGGACCCGGACTGGGCCGGGGGGCCCCGGCGGAGCGCATGGTCCTCTCCCTGCTGGCGGACCTGGACATGCCCGTGGTGTTGGACGCGGACGGCATAAATACGGCTGCCCGGCATATACATGTTCTGAACCAACGGCTCCACCCCACAGTGGTCACGCCCCACGAGGAGGAGTTCCGCCGTCTGGGCGGGGACCTCTCCCCGGGCCGGGAGCGGGCGGCGGAGGACTTTGCCCGGCGGCACGGCTGCGTGCTGGTGCTCAAGGGCCCCGGCACTATTGTGGCGGCCCCCGGCGGCGGCCTCTGGCGCAATACTACCGGCAACAGCGGCATGGCCAAAGGCGGCAGCGGCGACGTTCTGGCGGGAATGGTCCTCAGCCTCATAGGCCAGGGGGCGGACCCGGTGGACGCGGCCATTTGCGCCGTGTGGCTCCACGGGCGGGCGGGGGACCTGTGCAAGCGGGACCTCACCGGGTACGCCATGACCCCGGGGGACCTCATTGGACGGCTGCCCGCCGTGTTCCGGGAGCTGGGATTGGAAGACTAAAAATCAAGGAGGAAGAACCGTGCGAAAAGCCCTGCTTTTTGCACCAATGCTGATGCTCCTGCTCACCGCCTGCGGCGGCGGAGGGGAGAAAGATTTGGCTGCGGAGCTGCAAAATCAGTACGCCGGACTGGCATCCGCCAGCCTGGAGGCGGACATCACCTGCCAGTATGACGGCGAGGTGCGCACCTACACCATGCTCTGCGCCTATACCCCGGAGAGCAGCACCGTCACCGTCACCGCCCCCACCAACCTGGCGGGCATCTCCGCTACCGTGGCCGGCGGGGCGCTGACCCTCAGCTACGAGGACGTGGCCCTGGACGCCGGGAGCTACTCCGCCGCCGCCATCTCCCCGGTGGCAGCGCTGCCAAAGCTGATGGAGGCCGCCGCAAACGGCTACATTACTGAACAGAGCGAGGAGACACTGGGAGAACGGTCCTGCCTGCGGTTGGCCTGCGACCTGAAGGAGGACGCCGGGACCCTCTACACCACCTGGTTTGACAAGGAGACTCTGCTGCCCCTGCGCAGCGAGATCAGCGCGGACGGCACGGTGATATTCGAGGTGGCGTGGACCAGCTTCGAGGTCACCAGCCGCCAGGAGGAGCCCCCCTCTGAGGACGCCTCCCCCAGCACTGGCCAGAACAGCGCGGAGGACACCCCGGCCGAACAGCCTCAGGAGGGCGGGGACGGCCAGCAGGCATCCAACAGCTGGACCGAGGCCGACGAGGCGGCGGCCTATGCGGAAGCGGAGGAATAACGCCATCTATACGAAAGAGTGATAAGATATGGAAAGTACATTAAAGAGAACCTGGGCGGAGATTGACCTGGATGCGTTGGCCCAGAACTACCGGATTCTCCAGGACCGTATGGGCCCCCA
Organism: uncultured Eubacteriales bacterium; assembly: GCA_949739085.1. Next base: position 6,421 of record CATIYU010000233.1, read on the forward strand.
GTCCCGGTTCCTGGGGGTCATCAAGGCGGACGCCTACGGCCATGGCGCCATCCAGACCGCCTTGGCGCTGGAGAAGCTGGGCAGTGCGCACCTGGCCGTCTCCAATATTGACGAGGCCCGGGAACTGCGCCTGGCGGGGGTTGCGCTGCCCATTTTGCAGCTGGGCCTGACCCCGGCGGACCAGACGGAGGAGATCCTCAAATACCGCGTCACCCAGACCGTCTGGAGCGAGGCGGCGGCGCGGGCTTTCTCCCAGGCGGCGCTGGAGGCCGGGGGCCGGATGAAGGTCCACGTGAAGCTGGACACAGGCATGTCCCGGCTGGGCTTCTCCTGCGACGAGGCCCATTTCGACGCATCCCTGGAGAGTGTCTGCCGTGTCTGCGGCCTGCCGGGTCTGGATGTGGAGGGGGTCTTTACCCACTTTGCCGTCTCCGACGAGCCCGAAGAGGCTAGCCGGGACTACACCCTCCTACAGCATGAGCGGTTTGCCGCCATGCTCCGCCGCCTGGGGGAGCGGGGCGTAACCTTCCGCCTGCGCCACTGCGCCAACAGCGGCGCGGCAGTCCAGTACACCCAGTTCGCCTACGACATGTTCCGCCCTGGCATCATTATGTACGGCATCAGCCGTCCGGCGGATGACCTGGGCCTCAAGCCCATGATGACTCTGAAATCCACAGTGGGGGCCATTCGGGACTTCTGCCCCGGCACTACGGTCAGCTATGGCCGTACCTTCCGGGCCGGGCGGGCCAGCCGGGTGGGGGTGCTGCCCATCGGCTATGCCGACGGTCTCCACCGGGTCCTCTCCAACCAGTGGCGGGTGTGGACCCCCCAGGGCATGGCGCCCATCGTGGGACGGATCTGCATGGACATGTGCATGGTGGACCTCACGGACCTGCCCGGCGTGGGGGAGGGGGACGTGGTGGAGGTCTACGGCCCCCACAACTCCGTCAACGACGCGGCGGATTTGGCGGGGACCATCGCCTACGAGCTCACCTGCGCTGTCAGCAAGCGGGTACCCAGAATTTACTTCCAGGATGGAAAGGAGATTGCCCGGGAACTGCTCCTGCGGGGATAGCCGGCGGCCCTTAGCGAAAGAAAAATGAAAGATCCGGCCAGCGCCTGAGCGTTGGCCGGTTTTTTGGGGCTGGGGAGTTCTTTCCCGTGAATCGTCAAAAGGTCGGCTAGCCCATCTCCCGCCGCAGCCGCTCAATGGCCCGCTTCTCCAGCCGGGACACCTGTACCTGGCTGACGCCCAGGATCCTGGCGCACTGCTGTTGGGTCAGTCCCTTGAAGAACCGGAGGAGGATGGTCTTCCGCTCCTGTTCCGGCAGGGCGTCGATGGCGGCGCGCAGGGCGATGCGCTCCACCATGCTCTCCTCCGTCACAGGGCTGGCCAGGGTGGATTCCAGGGTCAGGCCGTCAGCGTTCTCCTGCTGTAGGCTGTCCGGCGGCGCGGCGGCCAGCTCCGCAGCGGCAATCTCCTCCGGGGTCAACCCCGTGGCCTCGCTGAGCTCCGAGAGCACCGGCTCCCGGCCCAACTGGGCCTGGAGACGCTCTCGGGCGGCGTAGATGCAGGCGCTCTGCTCCCGGAGGCCCCGGCCCACCTTAATAGCTCCGTTGTCCCGCAGGTACCGCCGGATCTCTCCCGCAATTTTTGGTACGGCGTAGGTGGAAAACTGAGTGCCGTAGCCGGCGTCAAACCCCCGCACTGCCTTGAGGAACCCCAGGCACCCCAACTGGTAGAGGTCGTCGGGCTCCACGCCCCGACCGTAGTAGCGCCGCACCACGGCCCAGATGAGGCCGCTGTTTTCCTCCAGGACCCTTGCGGCGGCGGCCTCGTCCCCCTGCCGCGCCTGGAGGAGGAGGTCCAGCGTCCCGGCGGTCACCGCCCGGTCCGCCGGGGCTTGATCCGGCGGCGCATGGTGACCCGGGTACCCTTGCCCTGTGCTGAGCGGACAGTAAGGGAGTCCATGAAGCTCTCCATGATGGTGAAGCCCATGCCGCTGCGCTCCTCCCCGCCGGTGGTGAACAGGGGCTGGCGGGCCTGTTCCACGTCAGGGATGCCCCGGCCCCAGTCCCGGACGCTGATCTCCAGCATGTCCTCCTCCAGCACCCGGGCCTTGACTACAATGCGGCCCAAGGAGTCCGGGTAGGCGTGGACGATGGCGTTGGTCACCGCCTCGCTGACGGCGGTTTTGATGTCCCCCAGCTCCTCCAGGGTGGGGTCCAGCTGGGCGGCGAAGCAGGCTACCGCCCCCCGGGCGAAGGCCTCGTTGGCGCTGCGGCTCAGGCATTCAAAGACTATGTAATTTGTAGTTTTCGGCTTCATGTTTCTCCCTCCTCACACCAGTTCCACATACCGGTTCAGCCCTGCCGTCTCCAGGACGCGCGCCGCCTGCCGGGGGATGTTCACCACCGCCAGGCTTCCGGAGAGGACCTCCATCCTGCGCTTGGCCCGCAGCACCACGGCGATGCCGGAGCTGTCCATAAACGTGAGCCCCTCCAGGTCCAGGAGAGTTTTCACTGGCAGGGTCTGTTCCAGCAGCCGGTCAATGGACTCCATCAGGTCCTTGGCCGCATGGTGGTCCAGCTCCCCGCTGAGCCGGATGGTGAGCTGCCGGTTTTCTGTCCTGTATGTTATCTCCATGGCTTGTCTCCTTCTGTGTACGCAAAAAAATGACCGCAAGCGATAAAGCTTGCAGTCATTATAAGGGGTTCGCCCGGCGCTTTCTGTCGAAACCGGAGGGATCGAAAAAAATTTATATTTTTTTGTATATACATTTTGACAAACCCTGGCAGATGTGGTAAGATGTCCTCAGCCGGGGCCCAGGAGCCCCCCAGAGGGAGGTTTTTTCCGTGAGGCTTCTTTTGCACACCTGCTGTGCGCCTTGCAGCGTCTACTGCGTGGACAGCCTGCGGGAGGAGGGGGTGGAGCCCGTCTCCTTCTGGTACAATCCCAATATCCACCCCTACCAGGAGTACAGAGCCCGCCGGGACACGCTGGTGGAGTATGCCGCCTCAATTGGCCTGGAACTGCTGGTTCAGGAGGACTACGGCCTGCGGGAATTTATCCAGGCGGTGGCGGAGGACATTTCGCGTCGCTGCGCCTACTGCTACGCCCGCCGCCTGGAGGAGACGGCCCGCTGCGCCGCATCCCGGGGCTTTACCCACTTCTCCACCACCCTCCTGGTCAGCCCCTACCAGGACCACGAGGGCATCTGCCGGGCCGGGGAGGCTCTGGCGGAGCGCTATGGCCCGGCGTTTCTCTACCGGGATTTCCGGCCCGGGTTCCGGCAGGGCCAGGCTAGGGCCCGGGAGCTGGGGCTTTATATGCAGAAATACTGCGGCTGCGTTTTCTCCGAGGAGGAGCGCTACGCCAAACAGATCCAGCGGGACCGGGAGCGGTTCCAGTAGAACTGAAAGCCTCGGGCCGCTCTCCAGCGGCCCAGGGCAGTTTTCAAAAAGCGGCTGCGTCCGGCGTTGGGGTCTCTGCCGCCGCCGTTGCGGCGTACTGCTGGGCGGCTGCCTCCGGAGAGGGCCCCTGGGGCGGGGCGATAGCCTCCACCTGCCGCCGTAGATCTAGCTGCTGCTGGGCAAAGTGGGCGTGAAGCTTGCCGTCGGTGTCCGCCTCCTGGATATAGCCGTTCTCCCGGATAAGCCGGAGGGCCTTGCGGCGCTGAAGTTCCAGCCGGAGGCGTTCCTCCTCCCGGCGTTCCTGCTCCCGTCGGCTTCTGGCCCGCTGGGCCTCGAGCAGTTTCTCACGATCCAGGTCCCGCTTCTTCCGTTCCCCGCAGTTAATGGCCTTCTGGAGCTGGCTGATAGCCGCGCGGATAGCGGCGGCGTTGCCGGTGTCCCGGCGCAGTTCCCGTTTTAACTGGGCCATGCGCCGCCGGGCGTAGCCAGAGGCGGCGTTGACCTGGCTGCGGTTTTTGGCCCTGGCCAGGCGGGCGTAAGCCTCCCGGGGGGCGTCGCCGTACCGGGGCTTATTGCTTTTGTAGAATTTCTCCAGTTCCTTGCTGTGCTGCTGGGTCCGCTCCCGGGATTCCCGGATCATCTCCAGGAGGCTGTTGAGTTCCTTATCCTCTTGGGATGTGGGCGTCCAGCGGTCTGCTTGACCGGCATCCGCGCTGGGGGCAGTTTTTTTCTCCGCAGCAGCGGGCGCGGCGGGTTGCCAGCTTTCCGTCTGGAACTGCCGGGCGGCGCTTACGCCGCCAGTTTCCATACCGCCCATAGTTATCCCCCCTGTTGACGGTTCTTAATTCTATATAAAAGTACTATCGGCAGGCGGCGGGGCTTACAATAGACCATTTGGAAAATTTTTGTGATGGAGAGATAGGAGGGCGCCAGATGTCGATTGACGTAAAAAGTGAAATTGGAGCGTTGAAGCGGGTAATGCTTCACCGGCCGGGGAAGGAGCTGGAGCACCTGGTACCCGGCGAGCTGGGGCGTCTGCTGTTTGACGATATCCCCTACCTGCGGGCGGCCCAGCAGGAGCACGACATGTTCGCGGGCATTCTGCGGGGGTGCGGGGTTGAAGTCGTGTACCTGGAGGACCTGATGGCACAGGCGCTGCGGGCCGTGCCGGGCCTGGCGCGGCAGTTCGCGGAGGAATTCATCTCCGAGGGCGGCAGTCTGGCCCAGCGGTTCCGGGAGGAGCTGCTGGAGCTGTTTCTCAGCATCCCCGACGAACGGGAACTGGTGCTGAAAGCCATGGCGGGAGTCGCGGTGGGCGAGATCGACCGCCGGTTGGCTAGCCCTCTGGTGGATTTGACCAGCAGCCGGCCCCGGTTTTTGCTGGACCCCATTCCGAACCTGTACTTCACCCGGGACCCCTTTGCCAGTATCGGCAGCGGCGTGAGCCTGAACCGGATGTACTCCCAGACCCGCCGCCGGGAGACCATATTTGCCAAGTATATCCTGGAAAACCACCCCAGCTACAAGGAGAAGGTCCCCTTTTACTACCGCCGGGAATACCCCTTCAGCATTGAGGGCGGCGACATTCTGAACCTGAGCCGCGAGGTGCTGGCGGTGGGCATTTCCCAACGGACCACGCCGGAGGGGATCGAGCAGCTGGCCATGAATCTCTTCCGCGACCCGGCGTGTGAGGTCCGGCGGATTCTGGCTTTGGATATCCCCAGCGTCCGGGCTTTCATGCACCTGGATACGGTCATGACCCAGATTGACCGGGATAAGTTCACTATCCATCCCGAGGTTCTGGGGAGCCTGCGGGTGTACGAGGTGACGCCGGACGGCGCGTCTGGCTTAAAGGCCGGGGAGCTGGAAGGCAGCCTGCCGGAGATTCTGGCGGACCGTCTGGGCCTGGAGAGCGTGACCATGATCCGTTGCGGCGGCAAGGACCGGGTGGCCTCGGAGCGGGAGCAGTGGAACGACGGGTCCAATACTCTCTGTGTCTCCCCAGGCACGGTGGTGGTGTATGACCGGAACTATATCACCAACGGAATTTTGCGAGAGCAGGGCGTCCAGGTGCTGGAGATGCCCAGCTCAGAGCTGTCCCGGGGCCGGGGCGGCCCCCGCTGTATGAGTATGCCCCTGGTCCGGGAGGCACTGTAACGTTTTATCCTGCGGCCCGCTGGACCGCGAAGAATACATCTAAAAAGGAGAATCGCTATGCCTGTCAATGTAAGAGGAAGACACTTTTTGAAGCTGCTGGACTACACTCCGGCGGAAATCCGCTATCTTCTGGACGTTGCCAAGGAGTTCAAGAACCTCAAGCGCAACGGCGTGCCCCACCGGTACCTGGAAGGGAAGAACATCGTGCTGCTGTTTGAGAAGACCTCTACCCGGACCCGGTGCTCCTTCGAGGTGGCGGGCTATGATCTGGGGATGGGTGTTACATATCTGGACCCCGGCAGCTCCCAGATGGGCAAAAAAGAGTCCATTGCCGACACCGCCCGGGTGCTGGGCCGCATGTTTGACGGCATTGAGTACCGGGGCTTTGACCAGGACCTGGTGGAGACCCTGGCGGCCTACGCGGGCGTGCCTGTGTGGAACGGCCTTACCGACCAGTTCCACCCCACCCAGATGCTGGCGGATCTTATGACTATGGAGGAGAAGTTCGGCTATCTCAAGGGCCTGCGCTTCACCTACATGGGCGACGCCCGCAACAACATGGGCAACTCCCTCATGATCGCCTGCGCCAAGATGGGCATTCACTTCACTGCCTGCGCCCCCAAGGAGCTCTTCCCCGCCCCGGAGCTGGTGGAGAAGGCCAAGGCTATCGCTGCGGAGAACCACTGCACCGTCCGCCTCACGGAGGATGTCGGCGAGGGCACGAAGGACGCCAACGTCATCTACACCGACATCTGGGTCTCCATGGGCGAGCCGGATGAGGTGTGGGAGACCCGTATCCAACTGCTGAAGCCCTACCAGGTCAACGCCGCTGCCATGCGTAACGCCGCCCCTGACGCCATCTTTATGCACTGCCTGCCCTCCTTTCACGACACTAAGACCACCATTGGCGCAGATATCGCCCAAAAGTTCGGCATTCCCGAGATGGAGGTTACAGACGAAGTGTTTGAGTCCCCTCAGTCCGTTGTGTTCGACGAGGCGGAAAACCGTATGCACACCATTAAGGCCGTCATCTACGCTACGCTGCGTTGATGAACGCATCTGCAAGGAGGGATGAACCATGGCTTTTAATATGCCCAAATACCACTGCCCGGATTTCAATGAAGAGCGGTTCCTGAGCGCCCCTGATGCCCAATACGCGGTTGCGGACAAGGACGGCGTGGCCCCGGAAGGCTACCACAGCACATCCATGTACCCGGAGTACTTCAAAATCAACGGCAAGTGGACCCTGGCGGAGGAGAGCCGCATGGACTCCAGCGTGGTCCTGCGGGACGGTGGCCGCCTGGATGTGGTGGAGAACCGGAACCTCAAAAAGGGGGACAAGGTCATTCTGGGCCGCACGGAGAAGGGCGAAGAGGGCATCTACATGCACTGCACCGGCTTCCAGGAGGAGGGCGCGGAGCTGGACGATCAGTTCGTCTTCCGCCAGGGCCGCAGCCGGGAGACCGCCTTTGCCCGGGACTACGATAAGCTCTTTGACCTCCTGCGCCACGAGCGGGACCACGGGAACATCCTCTGGGTCATGGGCCCCGCTTTCGCCTTTGACGCGGACGCCCGGGCCGCCATGCAGGCCCTGGTGGAGAATGGTTATGCCCACGGCCTTCTGGCAGGCAACGCCCTGGCCACCCACGACCTGGAGGGCGCTCTCCTCCACACCGCCCTGGGTCAGGACATTTATACCCAGAAGTCCCAAGTCAACGGCCATTACAACCACCTCGACGTGATCAACAAGGTCCGCCGCAGCGGCTCCATCCCTGCGTTTATTCAGGATTACAGTATTGACAACGGCATTATCTACAGCTGTGTGAAGCAGAATGTGCCCTTCGTCCTCACTGGCTCCATCCGGGACGACGGCCCGCTGCCAGAGGTGATTGCCGACGTCTACGAGGGGCAGACGAAGATGCGGGAGCTGGTGAAGAACTGCACCACCATCATCTGCCTGGCCACTATGCTCCACACCATCGCCGCCGGGAACATGACCCCCTCGTTCCGGGTTATGCCGGACGGGGAGGTGCGTCCGCTGTATCTGTACGCTGTGGACGCGGATGAATTTGTTGTCAACAAGCTCCTGGACCGGGGAAGCCTCTCCGCCACCACCATTGTGGCCAATGTACAGGATTTCATCACGCTTGTGGCCCGGGGCCTGGGGGTCATGGGCCAGCCCAACCAGTAATCCTGTCTGAAAGACCGGAAACGGAAAACACGTACCATGAGAACCACGGTTCTCATGGTACGCGGCATTTGGGGCGGGAGGGGCCTCTGGATGCGATAGCGGCTGTTTTCCGCTTTGAAAGGAGATGGTCAAAATTTTTAGGCCGTATTCTTCTGCGTAAAGCGAGACGAACTCTTCCGCCAACAAGAACACTTTGATAGCGCCGCTTAGATTTTCGAGACGGTCAATGCTTCTCTTGTTTTCCTCCGCACCCCGCCCGAAATAGCTGTCCTTTACATAAAATTCCTTGGTTTCTGATAAAGCGCCAAATTTGTCTAGGACAAACTCCGGATTCTCCTCAGAAAAACGGCAGGTAACGCTCTGGGCGGTGTATTCTGCCTCCGGCTGCTTGCAGAAGATGGATTCGTTGGAGAATGTGTCCATTGTTTTCGCCGCCCATCCGCTTTGCAAAAAGAGTCGGGACGTGTTAAGCTAAGCAAAACGCTATGTGATGAAGGGGCGGAACATGATGACCGGGGCAAGAAAAGCCATCCGGAGGGGGAGCGGGTCCTGCTGCTCCTCGCCGGGTTCTACCGGTGGTTACTGTATCGGACTGTCCACCGTGTGGACTGTTGCTGCCCGGCACAAGAGCCGCATTTCCAATCACTATGCGGACAGAATTACCACCTTTACCACTATGATTCCGCAGGTAAGCTGACGCGCTTGTGTGTATATCTTCCACGCCCAGGGACATACTATGGCGGAGGAGTGATAACAATGGAAATGTCCAAGCAGGAGTATCAAAAATTTGTTCAGGAGCGGGCCGAGAGTTCTCCGCTGGTGAAGGACTGCGCCCTGGCCTTTGTCATAGGCGGCGGCATCTGTGTGATCGGACAGCTCATCACAGACGGCTTCACATCTCTGGGGCTGGACAAAACCGACGCTGGCACTGCCACAGCCATCTCGCTAGTGTTCCTCTCGGCCCTGCTAACGGGCCTAAACCTGTACAACAAGCTGGCCCGGTATGGCGGTGCGGGTACCCTGGTGCCCATTACAGGTTTTGCCAATGCGGTGGTCTCTCCAGCTATTGATTTCAAAAGCGAGGGGTTTGTCACTGGCATGGCCTCAAAGATGTTCACAGTGGCGGGGCCAGTGATTGTCTTCGGCGTGACAGCCAGCGTGGTCTATGGCGTGGTGTTAATGCTTCTGTAAGCAAAAAAGCCGAGAGGGGTCCTGGCCCTCCGGCTTTTTTGCTCATCTTATTTCCTTAAATTACTTTGATAAATTTGGCGGAAAATATTTGAATGTTCGGCTGTATAATCCGCTTGCCGTTGGGAGAGCAGCGGCAAGTGCTTTCCCCCCGCTGGCTCCTATTAGCCCTGCCTACTTGTTAGGCAGGGTGTTCCCTTTACCTTTCCAAAGGGTTCCATAAAGGCGAATCGCTTTGCGGAGGCTCTGGAACCCGAACCATTCCTCCTCTGGTAGGGTCTCAATATAATAAAAACAGGAGCATTTTTGATACCGATATAGGGACCGAGGAACTAGGCCATTTGGAGATGGTGGGTACGATTGTCCACCAGCTGACGAGGAACCTCTCCGACGACCAGATTAAGTCTGCTGGCTTTGACGCCTACTTTGTTGATCACACGGCCGGCGTGTACCCCACCGCCGCCTCCGGCGCTCCCTGGAGCGCTGCCACCATGCAGGTTACCGGCGACATGATTGCCGACCTGACAGAGGACCTGGCAGCAGAGGGGGCGGCGGCGTAAGAACAACCTGTCTGGCTATGCGCGGCGGATAGTTTTCAAAGGTTTCGCGTTGACTTTTGTCAAAAACTTCTATATACTGCTAGGGAAGGAATTTCACTGGGGTGAAATTCACCAACTTTGAGAGGAGTACCGGAATATGGAACTGATAATGCGAAAGGATGTACCTGTTGAGCTGACATGGGATCTGACCGCCCTGTACAACGACGAGGCGAAGCTGGATGCGGACCTGGAAAAAATCCGCCGTCTGACAAACGAGATTGAGAGGGAGTTCAAGGGGAAGCTGACCACTGCGGCGGCCATCCAGTCCTGCCTGGACAAGTACCGGGAGCTGGAAGAGTTTGTGATTATCGCGGCCAATTACTGCAATCTGTCCGCCTCTGTGGACTACAGCGACGCCGCCCTCCAGGAGCGGGACGAGTCCTTTAACCGGCTCTACGCCCAGATGGCCAGCCGCCTGAGCTTTATCGACAGCGAAATTCTGGACCAGGACGAGGCTCTGCTGCGGGAGGCCGCCGCCCAGGAGGGCCCTAACCAGCCCTACCTGAAGGACATGCTCCTCCAAAAGCCCTACCGGCTCCAGCCAGAGACTGAGCGGGTGTTGGCGGCGCTGAGCCCTTCCCTCAACGCCCCCCATCAGATCTACAACATGGCAAAGCTGGCGGACATGCGCTTCCCATCCTTCCAAGCGGGGGGAGAGACCTTTCCCCTGAGCTACTCCCTCTTTGAGGACGACTACGCCTATGACCCCCGCACAGAGGTGCGCCGGGCGGCCTTCGCGGCCTTCTCCGGGAAAATCCGGGAGTATGAGAACGTAACCGCCGCCGCCTATCAGACCAATGTGCAAACAGAGAAGATCATGTCCACTCAGCGGGGCCACGCCTCCGTTTTTGACAGCCTCCTCCTCTGGCAGAAGGTATCTCGGGAGATGTACGACCGGCAGATCGACCTTATCATGGAGAAGCTGGCCCCCCATATGCGCAAATACGCCCAGCTGCTGCAAAAGGTTCACGGCCTGGACCGCATGACCTACGCGGACTTGAAGCTGCCTCTGGACCCGTCCTTCGCCCCGCAGGTGACCATGGAGGAGGCGGAAAAGTACGTAGTGGACGGTCTCTCCATTCTGGGGGAGGACTACCGGGAAATGGTCCGCACCGCCTTCCGGGAGCGGTGGATGGATTTTGCCCAAAACCATGGGAAGTCTACTGGTGGATTCTGCGCCAGCCCCTACGGCAGCCACTCCTTTATTCTGCTCAACTGGCACGGGCGCATGGCGGACGTGTTCACTCTGGCCCACGAGTTGGGCCACGCGGGCCATTTCCGGGCCTGCAACGCGGCGCAGTCCGTCTTCGGCACCGGCGTGTCCTCCTACTTCGTGGAGGCCCCCTCCACTATGAACGAGCTGCTCATGGCCCACTACCTGCTGAAAACAAACCCGGACAAGCGGTTCCGCCGCTGGGTCATCAGCTGTATGGTGGGCAATACCTACTACCACAATTTCGTCACCCATCTGCTGGAGGCGGCCTACCAGCGGGAGGTGTACCGCATTGTGGACGCCGGCGGCGGCGTCCAGGCGGAGACGCTCAGCCAGATTATGCGGGACACTCTGCACAAGTTCTGGGGTGACGCCGTGGAGCTCACCGATGGCGCGGAGCTGACCTGGATGCGCCAGCCCCACTACTATATGGGCCTCTATTCCTACACCTACAGCGCCGGCCTCACGGTGGCCACCCAGGCCTGCAAGCGCATTGAGGCCGAGGGACAGCCCGCCGTGGAGGACTGGAAGCGGGTGCTGGCCGCCGGAGGAACCAAGACGCCTCTGGAGCTGGCCCAGATGGCCGGTGTGGACATCTCCACCGGCGCTCCGCTGCTGGACACCATTGAGACGGTAGGCGGTCTTGTCAATGAGATCTGCCGCCTGACAGAGGAGCTGGCGTAAGCGCGCCGGTCCTTTGGTCCGGCGAAGCCGGATTATGGAAACGATACGCGGAACCGGCGGCACGCCAGAAGCGAGGCCCGCTGGCCGGTAAGGAGGGCCTTATGGATACGCTCAACTTTCTGCCTGTAAGCGCGGAGGACATGCACAGCCGGGACTGGTGGTACTATGACTTCCTGGTGGTCACGGCCGACGCCTACGTGGACCACCCCAGCTTCGGCACAGCCATTATCGCCCGCTGCCTGGAGGCGGAGGGGTATCGGGTGGCGGTACTGGCCCAGCCGGACTGGCACAGCGCCGGGGCGTTCCGGGAGATGGGCGCGCCCCGCTTCGGTGTTTTTATCGGCGGCGGGAATATCGACTCCATGGTGGCCCACTACACCGCCGCCAAAAAGCGCCGCTCCAGCGACGCCTACAGCCCCGGGAACAAAATGGGCCTGCGCCCAGACCGGCCCACCATCGTCTACGCGGGCCGCGCCCGGGAGGCGTTTCCTGGAGTCCCCATCATCATCGGCGGCCTGGAGGCCAGCCTGCGCCGCTTCGCTCACTACGACTATTGGGACGGCAAGGTTCGCCGGTCCATCCTCTTCGACACGGGGGCGGACCTGCTGGTCTATGGTATGGGGGAGCGGGCCACCCGGGAGATTGCGGGCCGCCTGCGCCGGGGTGAGCCGGTAAAAAACCTCACAGACATCCGGGGGACGGCCTACGCGGCCAAGATCCCCCACTGCGCCTTTGAGAGCGTGGAGGTCCCCTCCTTTGAAAGTGTCTGCGAGGACAAACGGGACTACGCTCTGGCCACGCAAATCGAATATGAGGAGCACGACGCCGTCCGGGGCAAAGCGGTGCTCCAGAGGCACGGAGAGCAGGTCCTGGTGGTCAATCCACCGGCCATGCCCCTGAACCAGGAGGAACTGGACTCTGTCTATGCCCTGCCCTACGCCCGGGAGGTCCACCCCATGTACGCCCCGTTGGGCGGCGTGGCGGCCATTGAGGAGGTCCGCTTCTCAGTGACCCACAACCGGGGGTGCTTTGGGGGGTGCAACTTCTGCTCCCTGGCCTTCCACCAGGGCCGCATGGTCACCTCCCGCAGCCACGAGAGCGTCCTCCGGGAGGTGGAGGGGTTCACCCGGGCCCCCCTCTTCAAGGGCTACGTCCACGACGTGGGAGGCCCCTCCGCCAACTTCCGCCACCCCTCCTGCCGGCAGCAGCGCAAGAACGGCATGTGCAAAAACCGCTCCTGCCTGGCCCCCACGCCCTGCAAGAATCTGGACCCCAGTCACGCCGACTATTTGGCCCTGCTGCGGAAGGTCCGGGCGGTGCCGGGGGTAAAGAAGGTGTTCGTCCGCAGCGGCATCCGGTTCGA
>CATIYU010000234.1 GCA_949739085.1 uncultured Eubacteriales bacterium
GTATGTGGCCGGGGGAATCGGCAGCGGCATCAACATGAAAAACGCCGTCACCATCGGCATGTTCCCGGACATCCCCCTGGAGCACTTCCACTACATCGGAAACTCCTCCCTCACCGGGGCCTACGCCATGCTGCTGAGCAGCCAGGCCCGGGAGAAGGTCTTTGAGCTGGCCCGGTCCATGACCTACCTGGAGCTGAGCAACGAGCCGGGGTACATGGACGAATTCGTGGCCGCCAGCTTCCTGCCCCACACCGACGCCAGCCTCTTCCCCTCCGTTCAGGTGGATCTATGAGAGAGACGCTACCGGTTTCCTATATGAAGTGCGGCTTCTGCACCGCGAAAAATCACTGCGCCGCCTGCGGCACCGAGCTCTCGCAGGCCCTGCTGCGGAAGCCGGGGGTCGCCGCCGCAGAGGTGGATTTGATGCAGCAAATCCTGTGCGTGGACTGCGCCATGGACCGGGAGGACCTGTTGGACCTGCTGGACGGCATGGGGCTGGTTGTGGAATAAAAATCTGGCGGACCCATGGTCCGCCAGATTTTTACATACCGCACACAACTCCCACCACAGCGGAAGCCAGGATGAAGAGAATGGGGTGGAGGCCCTTGGTCTTTTTGACCTTGTTGGTCAAAATCCACAGCACGGCCGCCAGAATCCAGCCCTTCCAGTTGAAGAGCGCCAAGCCACCCCCCCCGGCCAGCGCGTCCGGAAAGAAGAGGTTGGAGACGACCACGCTCAGGCCCGCCGCGGCGATCAGGCCCGTAGAGGCCGGGCGCAGGCCGTAAAAGGCGTTTTCCACATACCGGTTGTTCCGGAAGCTGTTGAGGAAAGAGGCGATGATGAGAATGACGATAATGGACGGCGCGACCAGGCCCACCGTGGCCACCACCGCGCCCAAAATCGAGCCAAGCATCCCGTCCTGGGTCCCGCCAGTCACGTAGCCGACATAGGTGGCCATGTTCACGCCGATGGGGCCCGGCGTGGATTCTCCCACGGCAATCATGTTGGCTACGTCGTCCCGGGTGAACCAGCCCGTGGTTTCCGCCATGTTGTAGAGGAAGGGAATGGTGGCCATGCCGCCGCCTACAGCGAAGAGGCCGGTTTTGAAAAATTCGTAAAACAGCAGCAGATAGAGCATCATTTCTTCACCCCCAAATTCTTCAGCAGGATGCCGGCCGCTGCGGCCAGCACCACAAACAGCACCGGGCTCAGGGGGGTGAAGTAGCTGCCCAGGGCCACCGCCAGGAAGACCAGCAGCGTGGGCAAATCCACCACCGCTTTCTTGTAGAGCTTCACCGCCGCGTTAAGAATCAGGATGCATACGCACACCCGGATGCCGCCGAAAGCGTGTTGCACCCAGGCCAGGTGAGAAAAGGTGGTGATAACCCCCGCCAGCAGGGAAATGATAATCAGCGACGGAAAGGCCACCCCCAGGGTGGACAGCACGCCGCCGGCCACGCCCTTCTGCTTCTGGCCGATGAAGGTGGCGGTGTTCACCGCGATGATGCCGGGCGTACACTGGCCGATGGCAAAATAGTCCATCAGCTCCTCCTCCGTGGCCCAGCCCTTGTTGTCCACTACTTCCCTCTGGAGGATGGGCAGCATGGCGTAGCCCCCGCCAAAGGTCATGACGCCAACCTTTGCGAAGGTGATAAAAAGGTCCAGCAGGATATTCACGGTTTTTCTTCTCTCCTTTTCTATAAAATCATCTGGCAGCTAGTATAGCACCTCCGGAGATATTTGTAAACTAGAAGAAGAAAACCTTGACAAAAGAAAAACGGGATACCTGCTGACAGGGCGGGAAATTTCTGTTATAATGGAAGCACTTTATCCGAAAAGGGAGGAACGACATGGAAAATGAGGTGAAGCTGACAAAGCTGGCAAACTGCGCCGGGTGTGGGGCCAAGGTGGGGGCCGGGGTGCTGGCCCAGCTGCTGGAGGGCATCCAGGTCCACAGCGACCCCCATCTCCTGGTGGGCTTCGACAAGAGCGACGACGCCTCGGTATACAAGATCTCCGATGAGCTAGCGCTGGTGCAGACGGTGGACTTTTTCCCGCCTATTGCCGACGACCCCTATCTCTTCGGCCAGATCGCCGCCACCAACGCCCTCAGCGACGTATACGCCATGGGCGGCGAGCCGAAGCTGGCGCTGAACCTGATGTGCGTGCCCAAGGACATGCCATCGGAGGCGGTCCACCAGATGCTCCGGGGCGGGTACGACAAGGTCTACGAGGCGGGGTGTCTCATCACCGGCGGCCACAGCATCTTCGACAGCGAGCCCAAATACGGCCTGGCGGTCACCGGCTTCGTCCATCCGGACCGCGTCCTCACCAACAGCGGGGCCCGCCCCGGGGACGTGCTGGTGCTGACCAAACCCCTGGGCATCGGGGTCCTCTCCACTGCCTTTAAGGGGGAGCTGGCCTCCCGGGAGGGAATGGAGCTGGCCTACCGGCTGATGACCACCCTCAACAAGAGCGCTCGGGACACGCTGGTGAAATACCGGGTCCATGCCTGTACCGACGTCACCGGGTTCTCTCTGCTGGGGCACCTTCTGGAGATGGCCCAGGGCAGCGATGTGCAGGCGGTGCTCCATGTGGACCAGATTGACCTCATCCCGGAGGCCCTGGAGCTGGCGAAGATGGGGGTCCTGCCCGAGGGTATGTACCGCAACCGGACTTTTGCGGAGTCCTCTGTGGACATGGGAAATACCCCTCTGTACCAGCAGGACGTACTCTTCGACCCCCAGACCGCTGGCGGACTGCTGGCGGCGGTCCACCCGGAGGACGCTGACGCCCTCCTGGCAGAGCTGGGGACGTGCGTACCCAGCGCCCAGCGGATTGGGGAGATCCGGCCCGCCGGGGAGGGCGCGAGGATTCTCCTGCGCTGAAAGAGAACATGCCGCGCCTCCGCCGGGAGGACGCGGCATGTTTTTTCATATTTCTGGAAATAATGGAAGAGCGGGGGCGGACCAGCTGTCTTGACACCCCGCCGCCGCCTGCGATATCGTATCTTTCACCAGGAAGAATCTGGAAAATTTGCCGGATTCTGCCGAAAAAGAAAGAGAGGTACCTATTATGTCCAGAAAGACCATTATGCCCAACATCGCCTATGACTCCCAGCGCCGCAGCTTCTATGTCACTATGCGCAGCGCACCCAAAAAGGGGGAGCCCGCCAAACGGATCGTCCGCTGCTTCCCCACTTTGGAGCAGGCTATCCAGGTGCTGGACGGCTACAACGCTGGCAGAATCCTCTCCCAGAGCACCGGCACAGAGGAATTAACCGTGGGCCAATGGCTCACCTATTGGCTGGAACAGGTCATCAAACCCTGCCGCACGGCCAGCACCGTCCACGGCTACAACATGATTATCCGCAACCACCTGTCCCCAGCCTTGGGGAACATCCGCCTGCGGGAGCTCACTGCCGCTCAGATTCAGCAGTACCTCAACCGCAAGCAGGCGGAGGGGCTGTGCAGCAACACTGTGCGCAAGCACCATGGGGTCATCCACAACGCCCTGGAGCACGCCCGGAAACAGGACCTGGTCTCCCGCAACGCGGCGGAGCAGGCGGTGCCCCCCTCCTCTACCAGGCCCAAGCACCACTTCTACGACTCCCAGACCATGGGCCGCCTCTTTGAGATCCTGGCGGGCACGTCTATGGAGCCGGTGGTAAAATTGGCCGGGTACATGGGCCTGCGGCGCAGCGAGATCTGCGGGCTGAAGTGGAGCCACGTGGACCGGGTGAACAAGGTCATCACCGTGGCGGAGGCCCGCA
>CATIYU010000235.1 GCA_949739085.1 uncultured Eubacteriales bacterium
AAGGGCAATGTGGTGGACCCCCACCTGCTCTCCGAGCGGTACGGGGTGGACGCGCTGCGCTTCTTCCTGCTGCGCACCTTCCCCTTCGGCTCCGACGGCAACTTCACCAACGAGCTGCTCATCCAGACCATCAACGTGGACCTTGCCAACGATCTGGGCAATCTGGTCTCCCGCACCACCGCCATGGCGGAGAAATATTTTGGCGGGACCCTCCCCCAGGACCGGCAGACCGCCTCCTTGGACGGGGAGCTCATCTCCCTCGCCTCCTCCCTCCGGGACCGCTATGAGGCCCAGATGGGGAAATACCAGTTCCAGAACGCCCTGGAGGAGGTCTTTAAGGTCATCCAGCGGGCTAACAAGTATATTGACGAAAACGCCCCCTGGGCGCTGGCCAAGGACATGGAGGCCAACGGCCCCCGGCTGGCCGCCGTACTCTATAACCTGCTGGAGACGGTCCGCCTCTGCGCCGTGCTGCTGACCCCCTTCATGCCCGGCAGCTGCGAAAAGATTTTTGACCAGGCCGGGGCCCCCCAGGAGGGCCGGACCTGGGAGAGCGCCGCCAGCTGGGGCGTCCTCCCCGCCGGGGTTCAGGTCCGCAAGGGGGAGAACCTCTTCCCCCGCATCGACCTGGCCAAGGAGCTGGAGGAGCTGGATCAGGTGATGAAGGAGGCCCAGAGGGCCGCCCTGCCCGCCGTGGAGACCGAGCCGCTGGCGGCGGAATCCGTGGACTTCGACACCTTCTGTAAGTGCGACCTCCGGGCCGTGAAGGTGAAGGACTGCCAGCCGGTGAAAAAGTCCGGCAAGCTCCTGCGCTTCACCCTGGACGACGGCACCGGCACGGACCGGCAGATCCTTTCCGGCATCGCCAAATGGTACAAGCCGGAGGAGCTCATTGGCAAGACGCTGGCGGCTATCGTGAACCTGCCGCCCCGGAAGATGATGGGCCTGGAGAGCTGCGGTATGCTCCTCTCCGCCGTCCACACCGAGCAGGGAGAGGAGAAGCTGAACCTCCTGATGGTGGACGGCGCCATCCCTGCGGGGGCGAAGCTCTGCTGACCGGTTCCCATCCAAGAAAACGCGGGTCCCGGCGCCATTCCGGCGCCGGGATTTCCCTGCCAATCCTACACAAGGAGCCTGTTCCCCATGAAAACACCCAAATCCTCCCCGCCCGCCATGCGGGTGAAGGACATGACCGAGGGGGAGCCCGTCCGCCTGATGCTGGCCTTCGCGCTTCCGCTGTTTATTGGCAACATCTTCCAGCAGGCTTATAACATGGTGGACACAATGGTGGCCGGATACACGTTGGGCGACACGGCCATCGCCGCCATCGGGGCCACCTCCTCCCTCTACAACCTCATTATTAACCTCTCCTTCGGCCTCAACGGCGGCTGCGCCATTGTGGTCACCCAGAGCTTCGGGGCCCACAATGAGAAGCGGCTGAAGCAGTCTATCGCCGGGATGCTGCTGCTGAACGCCGGGGCGGCTGTGGTACTCACGGCCCTGTCCCTGCTGTTCCTCGGTCCCCTGCTCCGCTTTATGAACACCCCGGAGGCCATCTTCTCCCTGACCCGGGGGTATATTGCTATCATCTGCGCCGGACTGACCGCTACGATCAGCTACAACCTGCTGGCGGCAATCCTGCGGGCGGTGGGCAACAGCCGCACGCCCCTGGTGTTCCTCATTATAGCCTCGCTTCTCAACATTGCCCTGGACCTGCTCTTTGTGGCGGTGTTCCGCTGGGGGCTGGCGGGGGCCGCCCTGGCCACCGTGGCCGCGCAGGCGGTGTCCGCCGTCCTCTGCGCCTGGTATATGCTGCGCAGCTACCGGGCCATCCTCCCCGGCAGGGAGGACTTCCGCATTCCCCGGGAGCTGCTGCTGGAGCTGCTGGCCTCAGGTGCGGCTATGGGGCTGATGTACAGCGTGGTGGACATGGGGTCCGTCATCTTCCAGCGAGCCAACAACGTGCTGGGGGAGGTCATCATCTCCTCTCAGACCGCCGCCCGGCGGCTCATCAGCGTCGGCATGGCTGTTCTGGGCACCATCAGCAACGCCCTCGCCACCTTTGTGGGCCAGAACTGGGGCGCGGGCAAGCCGGAGCGCATCCGGTCCGCCATCCGGAAAGCTCTGGCGATGGAGGTGGCCTGGTCCCTCTTTGCCTGCGCGGCGGCCTACGCCTTCGGCGGGTCCCTCATCCGCCTCACCACCGGAACCAGGGACCCGGAGGTGGTGCGCAACGCCGTCATGAGCCTGCGGCTGCACCTGACCTTTTTTCCGGCCTTGGGCATTTTGCTGTGCCTGCGCATGGCCCTGCAATCCATGGGCAAAAAGCTGGCGCCCATCATCTCCAGCTGCCTGGAACTGGGGATGAAGATCGTGGCCGCAGGGTATCTGATCCCCCGGTTCGGCTTTCTGGGCACCAGCATGACCGAACCCATCACCTGGACCATTATGGTGCTCTTCCTGGCAGCCGCGTACCTGTACCTGCGCCGGGAGCTCTTCGGAGAGCCCCATCTGAAAACGGGAGGCGTTTCATGAAATCATCTCAGGACCTCCGCGACGGCCTGCGGGCCGTTGACCGCCGGAGCTATCCCGCCTACAAGTCCCTGGCCGGGGCCTACTCCTTCGGGGACTATACGCTGTGCATTGAGCACGTGCAGGGGGACCCCTTTGCCGCCCCCTCCAATTTGAGCGTCAGGGCCGGCCGCCAGACGGCGAACTTCCCCAGCCAGTGCTGGGACGCCCGCTGGAACCGGGCCGCCCTGGCGGACCTCATCCTCCGGCGGTTCCGGCTCCAGGCGGACAAGTTCTGCTTCCAGGCCAAGGGCTCTGGCAAAAGCGGCCTCTTGTCCGTCAGCCGCTGCGGCCAGGAGGTGCTGGAGCGCACCGCCTGCGAGATTACGGGGGAGGGCGTCGTGCTGCGCTTTGAGGTGGGCTTCCCCGCAAACGGCCGCACCATCAACGCCCCGGAGCTGGAGAAGATTCTCTTCCAGTTTGTGCCCGCCTGCGTGGAGGGAAGCCTCTACTACAAAAATCTCCCCCGGGGGGCGGCGGAGCAGGCCGCCGCTCTGGCCGAAGACCAGAGGTTCATCCGGGAGGAGTTGGGAAAGCGGGGGCTGGTGGCCTTTGTGGCGGACGGTTCTATCCTGCCCCGGGAGAGCGGCGTCTCCGACCGGCCCATGAAGGGCGCGGTGCCCTTCCGCTCGCCGGAATCCATGGCGGTGACCCTGGACCTGCCCCACCATGGGCCCCTCCGGGGCATGGGGATAAAGGCGGGCATTACCCTCATTGCCGGGGGCGGGTATCACGGCAAATCCACCCTCCTCAAGGCCCTGGAGCGGGGGGTCTACAACCACATCGCGGGCGACGGCAGGGAGTATGTCATCACCAGGGAATCCGCTCTGAAAATCCGGGCTGAGGACGGGAGGAAGATCACCAACACCGACATCTCCCTTTTTATCAACCACCTGCCCAACGGCAGGGATACCACCCGCTTCTCCACACTGGATGCCAGCGGCAGCACCTCCCAGGCGGCCAACATCGTGGAGGGCCTTGAGGCCGGCAGCACCCTTCTGCTGCTGGACGAGGACACCTCCGCCACCAATTTCATGGTGCGGGATGAGCTGATGCAGCGGGTGGTGGCCCGGGACAAGGAGCCCATCACCCCCTTCCTGGAGCGGGCGGCGGACCTGTACGGGGAGGCCGGCGTCTCCATGATCCTGGTGGTGGGCAGCTGCGGGGCCTATTTTCATATCGCGGACG
>CATIYU010000236.1 GCA_949739085.1 uncultured Eubacteriales bacterium
AGGGCCTGACCATGCAGGGCATCTACGGCCGGAAGATGGACAACTGGCATAAGATGAGCTACATGGTCCAGGGCGGCCTGGACCTCTCCCCCGTCATCACCCACCGCTTCCACTACACCCAGTTCGAGGAGGGCTTCGCCGCCATGAACAGCGGCAAGTCCGGCAAGGTCATTCTGGACTGGACCAAGAAGTAAGACCGGCCAGGTCCATCTATCTTGAGACGGCGCGCCTGATCCTCCGGGACTATGTCCCGGAGGACCTGGACGCCTACTTCCGGCTGAAAACGGACGAGACGAAGAGACCATGTATTACCTCCAGGACATCCGGCTCTCCTCCCGGGAGGAGGCGGAGCGGGAGTTCGCGGCGGTCCTCGCCGACGCCGCCTCGCCGGACCGGCGCTTCTACTTCCTGCACATGGAATTGAAGGACACACGGGAACAGGTGGGCAGTATCGGCTACACCGTCCGGGAGACCGCGCCCCGGGGAAACTGGTGGACGCGGGGTACTTCACATATCCGAAGTTCTGGAACTGCGGGTATATGACGGAGGCGCTCCGGCGGCTGATTGCCTTTGCCTTTGAGGAGGACGGGGTCTGCCGCCTCTCCACCGGCTGTCTTACGGAGAACCGGGGCTCGGAGCGGGGCATGCAGAAGTGCGGCCTTATCAAGGAGGCGGAAAAGCCGGACTGGACGTGGCACGGCGGAACGCTTAAAACGCGGGCCGAGTACCGGTTGCTGCGGCACGAATGGACTGGAAACTAAATGGAGGGACCTGCCATGTACGAAGAATTTATGCGCCTGGCCTCGGAGCGCTATTCGGTCCGAAAATTTGACGGCAGAGCCGTGGAGGCAGAGGTCATCGAGAAAATCCTCCGCGCCGGACAGCTCTCCCCCACCGCCTGCAACCGCCAGCCCCAGCGGATCCTGGCCATCAACAGCCAGGAGGCCCTGGAGAGGCTCCGCCGGTGTACGGAGTGCCACTTCAACGCCCCCGCCGCGCTGCTGGTCTGCTACGACAGGGACGAGTGCTGGAAGCGCAGCTACGACGGCAAGTCCAGCGGCGATATTGACGCCAGCATCGTTACTACCCACCTGATGCTGGCCGCTGCCGCCCTTGGCGTGGGGACCACCTGGGTGATGCACTTCATCCCGGAGGCGGTGCGGGAGGAGTTCGCCCTGCCGGACCACCTGGAGCCCACCGCGCTGCTGGCCATGGGCTACCCCGCCCCGGACGCGGCGCCCTACCCCGCCCACGGGCAGCGTAAGGAACTGGACGAGGTTGTTTCCTATAACAGATTTTGAGGAGGATTTGACCATGAAACAGGCACTGGAAAAATACCGCAAGGAATTAGCGGCCATCAAGGAGGCGGGCACCTGGAAGGGCGAGCGGGTTATCACCACCCCCCAGCGCTCCCGCATCGACACCACCGAGGCCAAGATGGTGGTCAACATGTGCGCCAACAACTACCTGGGCCTCTCCAACCATCCGGAGCTCATCGCCGCCGCCAAGGAGAGCTACGACAAGTGGGGCTTCGGCCTCTCCTCCGTGCGCTTCATCTGCGGCACTCAGGGCGTCCACAAGGAGCTGGAAAAAAAGCTGGCGGAATTCCTGAGCATGGATGACGCTATTTTGTACTCCTCCTGCTTCGACGCCAACGGCGGCCTTTTTGAAACCCTGCTGGGCCCCGAGGACGCCGTCATCTCCGACGAGCTGAACCACGCCTCCATTATCGACGGCGTGCGCCTGTGCAAGGCCAAGCGGTTCCGCTATAAGAACAACAATATGGAGGACCTGCG
>CATIYU010000237.1 GCA_949739085.1 uncultured Eubacteriales bacterium
ACCGGCAGCACCTGGTTGACCGGGCGGTGCGGCGCAAGCGGGCGGATCGGGATTACATTCTGACAGACTACGTGGAAAAGCAGGTGCTGGCCCAGTCCGCCTTCACCCCGGTGGACCGGGCGTCGGAGGAGTACCGCGCCTGCTATGACCAGCAGCGCAGTCAGGCCCGGCAGATGGCGGCGCAGGACGAGGGCGTCTCCGAGCTGGATGTGCTCCGCCGGGTGCTGGGCCAGGAGAAGGGGGCCGGCGAGGAGGCGATCCTCTCCGCCCTGGCGGCGTACTGCGACCGCCAGATGCAGCTTCTGGCCCTGGGCCGGCTTTACACCGCCCGGGACGGCGTCAGCTACACCCTGGCCAATTGCGAGCGGGAGCTGCGGCAGTTTGCCGAAATGCGGGGTATTCCCTACGAGGCGCTTCTGGAGCAGCACTCCCCGGAGGACCTGCTTCCGGGGAAATATATCCAGTATTACGGCGAAACGATCCTGGCGCACTACGAAAAACAGTATACGGTTGTTATAGAATAGGGCATCCGCAAGCGGAGACGGGGGAGCGGCCGCTCTCCCGTCCTTTGTGATTAAAAACAGGAGAACGAATGATGAACAGCAAAAAATATGGATTTGTCCTGCAATCCACCAGGGAGCTGCCGGAGTTGAGCGCGAAATTTCACCAGCTGGAACACGAGAAGTCCGGTGCGCGGCTGGTGTGGCTGGAGCGTGCGGAGGAGAACAAGACCTTCGGCATCGCCTTCCAGACCCAGCCCTGGGACGACACCGGTGTGTTCCACATCCTGGAGCACTCGGTCCTGTGCGGCTCGGAGCGGTATCCGGTGAAGGAGCCCTTTGTGGAGCTGATGAAGAGCTCCCTCAACACCTTCCTCAACGCCATGACCTTCCCGGATAAGACCTTTTACCCCGTGTCCAGCCGGAATAATCAGGATTTCATTAACCTGATGCGGGTCTATCTGGACGCGGTGTTCCATCCCCTGATCCACGCCAAGCCGGAGATTTTCGATCAGGAGGGCTGGCACTACGAGA
>CATIYU010000238.1 GCA_949739085.1 uncultured Eubacteriales bacterium
GCCTCCGATGAGATCCCCCATTTGCAGAAGATCGGGCACATCTCCGGCGGCCATTTCTACCAGCAGCTTGTCCAGGCCGCTGCCGCCGTCCCGGTCGTAGACGGAGTAGGCCTTCACCGCAAGCTGTACATCCGTGTGCGTGCGGTTGAAGCGGCTGACCGCCTCCCAGTCTACGTTGTCCGGTCTCAGAACGGCGTAGGTCAGGGTAATTGTCTCCGGGGCGGCGGAGCGCTCCTCTGGAGACAGGACTGCCGCCTCCACCGTTCCGTCCCGTTCCAGAAACAGCATCACCCGCCCATCCGGCAGTGGGGTGCAGTGAAAGATACTGCCCGGGTAGAAGCGGCCCTTATCCCAGCTGGTGATAGGTTCTGGCTCTCCAGCGGCTGCATTCCAGCCATACAGGCCATCCTCATCGCTGAAGCAGAACAGCCAGCCGCCTCCGCCGGGCCAGACTATTTTCGCGTGGCCGGGAAGGCTGTAGGTTTCTCCCCAGCCGCGCTTGTCTGAATCCACAGCCCGCAGGCTCTGTCCGCTCAGGACAGCCACTGTACCGTCCTCCAGCGTTACAAAGCGGCTCCCTTCCCGCTCTAAATCCAAGGCAAACAACAGCTCCCACTCGCTGTTCAACACCCGCAGTTCTTCCTGTACCAGAACATACCGGTTTCCATCCCAGTCCACAGCGAAGCTCTGGAACCCGCCCAGCTCCACACGCTGGATCTCACCGCCGTTCCGGTCCAACTGCCGCAGGCTGTCCACGCTCCTGCCGCCGGTGCGGAAGTCCTCCCTGTGCTGGCTCTCCTCGTCGAAGCCCTCCGGCAGATCGTAGAAGCTGTAGGCCCCCTTCTCCTGGACCCACAGGGAGCCGTCCGCCCCGACATAGAGAGCGCTGGGGTAGACGCCGCCCTCCGCTCCTTCGGGAAGTGGAGCGGGAGCATAGTCCGTCAGCTCCTCTGTACCGCCGTTGTCCGGGGTCAGACGGAGGAGCTGGAATTCGCTGCCCTGTTCTACAGATCGCCCGCACAGGATGTAGGCATTCTCTTGAACAGCACCGCCTCCCAGCAGCTGATCAAACTCCGCTCCCAATTCCAGAAAGGACGGCGTCCAATACACTGGATTATTCGGTTCCGGGGCCCCTCCGCAGGCAGAGAGCACAAGAATTAGAAGCATCAGAATTACGGCAGTATGTAAGCTGACACGCATATAGTCACCTCTGTTCGATTGCCCTTTTTCCGCTTCTCCTTCATTATATCAAAAAACCTCGCCACCGGCAAGGTTTTCTGACAGGCTGAATCACCGGAACCATTGCAGCGCAATGGTTCCGGTGATTGTTTGCTTTTCGGCTTCCTTCAGAACCTGTTAACCTGGTGCTTGAGAGGTTGTCCCCGCAATACCCGGACCACCTCGGCGGCAGCGCTGGTCAGCAGGGTGTACATGGCCTCCTCGGTGTACCAGGCGGCGTGGGGCGTCACAACAACGTTCTCCAGCCCCAGCAGCGGGTGGTCCGCTGGAACCGACTCCGTGGATAGAACGTCCAGTCCCGCCCCGGCGATGACGCCCCGCCGCAGGGCCTCCGCCAGGGCCGCCTCGTCCACCAGACCGCCCCGGGCTGTATTGATCAGATAGGCTGTGGGCTTCATTCTGGCGAGGAAGTTCCCGTTGACCATCTTGTCGGTCTCCGCAGTGTGGTGGAGCTGAATATTGACGAAATCGCTCTGGGCCAGCAGGCTGTCCAGCTCCTTTACCTGCGTGATCCCACACCGTTCAAATATCTCCTCGGGCAGATAGGGGTCATAGCCCAGCACCGTCAGACCAAAGGCCTTCGCTTTGGGCACAATGCACCTGGCGATATTGCCGCAGCCCACCAGCCCTAAGGTCTTGTACCGGAGGGCCCCTACCGGCTTGGCCGCCGAGTAGTCCCAGCTGCCGTCCGCAGCCGCCCGCTCCAGCTGCTTCATCTTCTTCGCGCAGTTCAGCAGGAGAAGCATGGCGTGGTTGGAAACCTCCTCCACGCAGTAGTCCGGTACATTTGCCACAGGGATCCGCTTCTCGCTGGCCGCTTGAAGGTCGATGTTGTCCACCCCCACCGCACTGCGGGCAATGACCTTGCAGTTTTTCAGATTTTTGATTATATCGCTGTCCAACCGCTCAAAGTGGCACATCACACCGTCCGCATATTCAGTCTCCCGCAGGATATCCGCCCTGGTGTGCAGCTGCATGGGGATAAATTCAATATCCGCCTCCCTGTCGTAGACATCGTAGAAGGGCTGGATGGACTCATAGCGGTAATCCGTCAAAACAACACGAAATTTATTCATGTTTTTGCTGCCTTTCCTTATGTATTTTCCGAAGCACACCGGCCTCCGGCTGTCCTCAGATCGCGCCGATTTGGGAGTATGTCTCTGTCAGGCTCTCCCCAGCCAGCAGACGATCCCGAACATCGTCCTCCCGCTGGATGGTCGCCACGGCCCGCTCCACCACCTCGTCCAGCTTGTCCTGGGGAATGACCGCCACGCCGTCGATGTCGCCGAAGACGTAGTCACCAGGGTTGATGGTGACACCGTCAATCTGAATGGGGATTTTGCACTCATTGACCTCTGCCCGGCCCTTGGAGGTGTTGGGCAGGTGGCCCCGATAGATGAGGGGGAATTTCATCTCCCGGACACTCTTCAAATCCCGGGCCAGGCCGTCAAGAATGGCGCCAGTACCGCCCTTGGACCTGATGGCGGTGGCCATCAGCTCGCCCAGAATGGCGCAGTTATACGCCCCGCGGGTGGTCAGCACCAGCACGTCGTCCTTCTGCATCTGATCCAGCACCTCGCACTGA
>CATIYU010000239.1 GCA_949739085.1 uncultured Eubacteriales bacterium
ATCATCTCCCTCAAGCGGGAGGATGCCGAGCGGCTGGGCTACGACCACGCCGCCCAGTGGCGAAACCTACTTCGCACTCACCGTAACGAAATTGCAGAAGCAATGCACATCCCGCCCAGTGATTTTCGCTGGTACGCCGCTTTCCACGATGAGGGCGAACATCCCCATGCTCACATGATGGCGTGGTCTGCGAAACCGGGCCAAGCGTATCTCTCCCAGGATGGCATCCGACAGATCAAATCGAAACTGGCCAACGACATCTTCAGGCAAGAGATGCTCCACATCTATGAACAGAAATTTTCCTCCAGAGATGATCTGGTACGGCGAGCCCGGTCAAAGATGAAAACTCTGATTCAAGAAATGCGGCAGGCCATCGGCAGCCATTCAGAAGTGGAATCACTGATGATAGTCCTGGCTTCGCAACTGGAAAATGTAACGGGCAAGAAAAAATACGGCTACCTCCCCAAAGATATAAAGAGCACCGTGGATGAGACCGTGAATCAGCTGGAGCGGTTCCCGTCAGTCAATGACTGTTATCAAGTGTGGTGGGATCTCCAATGTCAGATAGAAGATTTTTATTCCGAGAAGGAGCGTCAGCGGCCACCGCTCTCCGAGCAAAAAGAATTTCGTTCTATCAAGAACGCCATCATCCACGAAGCCGAAAACATTCGCCTGGGCCCAATAACCTTCGAGGATAAAGATGCCGAAGCAGTGGCTGACCAGGACGCTACGGATATTTCCTCCCTGCCCTACGAGTGCTGGAGGTTGTGGATCGTTGCCGGTGATGATACCGCACCCATGGCAGAGCGCGATGCTGCAACAACACAACTCGTCACGAAAGCCGAGAAAGGCGACCTCCACGCCCAGTACCTCACCGGCAAACTGTACCAGGATGGCCCTGTGCTGATTCCCGATAGTGTGGAAGCTCTCTATTGGTTCGAACAGGCTGCGAAGCAGGGCCACTCAGCAGCGCAGTATGCTGCGGGGAAAATTCTTCTCTCTCCTGATCCAGAAGTCCATAATCCGGAGTTGGGAATTCAGTGGCTGGAATCTGCCGCACGGAATAAAAATAGTTATGCTGCCTACCTGCTGGGCAAGGAGTATCTCAAAGGTAAAATCGTACCGAAGGATACTGCCAGAGCGATGGACTATCTTACCCGATCTGCTGAAACCGGAAACCAGTACGCGCAATACGCTCTCGGCAAATTATATTTGGAAAAACGTGATCAGGAACAAGCCCACTATTGGTTTACCCAGTCAGCCACTCAGGGTAATAGATGCGCTCAATTCTTCCTGGACCGCTGGGACAGCCTGCAACCACCCTCGGTCATGCTGGCCACCACCCGTCTCCTCCACCACATGAGCCGGGTCTTCCAAGAGCAGGCTCCGGCCCCTTCTGTTCCTGGGGGCATCCAGGTTGACCGGAAGCTCATGGCAAGAATCCGGGAAAAGAAAATCGCCATGGGTCATAAGCCGGACGATCACGAGGAGCCGTCCCAGACCCAATCAATGAGTATGGGTTAACGCTTCTCAATTGGGATACTGTCTACAAAGAGAAGGCCGTGACTTTTAAATGATAACTTTCTGATAACTCTGCCGTTACCGAATAGCGATTCCCAGAGAAGTGTGGTATTGTGTATCGCTACCAAACCAAAGGAGGTAGAGATGCTATGTACGACTACATGCAAGCCCTGCAAGAGAAATTTTTCTCGGATGACGCCTACGCAGAACAGCGGCAGGAGATTGAAACCATGCGCTGCAAGCTGAGCCATACACTGGACAAGCAGCGGCGAAAGCAACTGCTCCAGTTGGTGGATACAGAATCTCAACTCCGCAACGACATGACCCTGGACGGTTTCATTGCTGGTTTCCGGCTGGCCTGCGGAATCGGCAGTGAACTTGGAAAGAACAACTGGTATTCCTACATAAAAGATGAGGAGCAACGGCTCCGTGAAGCATTTGACGAGAGGAGGGACCCTTGATGGCAAAGCGACGAGCAAACGGCGA
>CATIYU010000240.1 GCA_949739085.1 uncultured Eubacteriales bacterium
CAGATCAAAGCGTTTCTCTACTCGCTGAAGCGGGGAAGTATCAACGATGAGAACAACCGCCGGGGAATGGTAAATATTTTCCTGCGGGCCATCTATCTCTATGACGATAGAATGACGCTGATCCTCAACGGCGGAGATAGGCCAATCACCATTGATGATATTCTGCTGGACGAGATAGAGGAACATTTTGAGGACGCGGTTTCAAATCATGTGGGGTGTTCGCCGTTGGTTGCGGCCGCTTCACCACGTCGGAGCGAAATCCGCTCCATTTCAAGGTGGTCCTTTTGGGGGCCGCCTTGAAACTGCGTTCCGCTTCTTTGCTCCTCCTTTCCAACTCGAACCCGCTGCTGAGCTTCGAGTTGGTTTTGGATGCATGATGACCGTCTGCATCTTTATCTTTTTATCAACACATGACAACAGGACATTGGACGAACAGCGGAGGTCAAGGTTTAAAAGCCTTGGCCTCCGCTGCTATTGCTCACTTCTTCTGGTCCAATAGCGCGGCCAGCTCTTCCGCAGATTCACTCATCCCCCGCTTGAACCATGTTTCAATCCATCCATACAAAAAGAACGCGACATAAGCGGAGGAATAGGCGGCAACAACTTCCTGATCTGGATTAAAACCGCACAAGTCCAAGATGATGTCCTTCAGAAGGCACACCAGCCCCCTCTCGTTTAACAAGCTGTAAAAGTCTCGATTTGCCTCAAAGTGGGAAAACACAATCCGAACAGTCTCGCTGACTGGAATACCGGACGTGCTTTTACATTTGTCTATCCAGTCCTGAGATAAGCATTTAATGTATGCCTTAAGAATATCCTCCTTTTCCTTATAGTTGCGGTAGAAGGACGTCCGCCCCACCCCTGCCATAGCACACAATTCGCTGATGGATATTTCAGAGACCGGCTTTTCTTTCAGCAGTGCCAGCATGGAGCTGGTAAGATGCTCCACCACGTAGGCATTGCGGTTCTCGTTGCTGAACGGTGATACATTTTTCCTCTTTTGTTCCATTTTTGCCGCCTCCATTGACAATTCAGTTTTACGATGTTACATTTATGCCGATGTTACGATTGTAACGCATCATAGCATATGAAATGGAACCTGTCAAGGGAGGACGCTGGAATGACATTGACACAAAAAAGACTGCTGATCCTGGCCGCGACCGCCGTGATCGCGTTTGTCCTGGGGCGGCTGGCGGTACGGGGCGCGCTGAACTTCCTGGTGGGCGGCACGCTGTTTGGAGGGAACTTCCTATGAGCAAAACTGTGAAAGAAAAGAAGGTGAAGGCTGTGCCGGTCTGGATGGGAATCCTGGTATTCCTGCTGGCCTTTGGCGCCGGTGCGGCGTCAAAGGTGGCAATCAAGCCCGCTTGGGCCAAAGAATATTCCGTCCAGTGGAGCGGCTCCCTGGGCACGTTGAAAACCGATCTCCCCTACGGCGAGGGGGAAGCTAACAAGTTTGACCTCTACCTCCCTGCCAGTGGCGGCAAAGACAGCTACGGCCTGGTGGTCTATCTCCACGACGGCGGCTTCACCACGGGAGACAAGGCGGACGACAGAGAGATGCTGGCCTGGCTGTGCTCCAAGGGCTACGTGGCGGCGGGCGTCAACTACACCCTTCGCACCGAGGCGCACCCGGAGGTCAGCGTGCTCACCCAGTCCAACGAGATCAAGGCGGCGGTGCCCGAGGTAGTGGCCGCCGCCGGGCGGGCCGGTTATCCCATCGGCAAAATGGCGGTGGCGGGGGGCTCGGCGGGGCACTGCCTGGCCATGATTTACGCCTACCGTGACGGGGCGGAGGCCCCGGCTCCGGTGGTGTTCACCTTCGGCGGAGTGGGGCCGTCCAGCTTCTATCAGGAGGACTGGGGCATTTTGGGCCTGGATCAGAGCGATGAGGCCTGCGCAGGGCTGTTCAGCGTGATGGCCGGGGTGGATATCACGCCTGAGGAGGTGGCGGACGGCTCCTATCTGGAGAAGGTGAAGCCCATCGCCGCCGCCGGGTGGGTGAGCCAGAACCCTGTCCCCACGGTGGCCGCCTACGGAACCCACGACCGGGTACAGCCGTTTTTGGCCTCCCTGCGGCTCAAAACCGCGCTGGAGGAGAACCACGTGGATCACAAATATTTTGCGTTTCCCCACTCCGGCCACGCCCTCCAGAACGACGAAGCCCTCTCCAAGCAGTGGATGGAGGCCATTGAGGAATATCTGGACCGGTATATGCCCGTAGAATGAGGTTTTGAGATATGATGAGGCTGGTATTGAAAATCTTCAAGGTTGTGGGGATTATTTTCCTGATCCTGATTGCGCTGGTTGCGGCGTTTCTGTTCTGGCTGTCAACGCAGCCCTTTGTTCCAAACAACTACACAAAAACAGTGGACACAGGCGGAGAGATCGAGGCAAAATACTTATCTATGGGCGTTCATGAGGTGAAATACATGGAAGCGAAGGCTCCTGGGGATTGGAAAAAGTTTGAAGCGTTCTACCCTGCCGGATTGGAGCGGGGAGAGGATACCTATCCCGTGGTGGTGTTCGCCAACGGAACCGGAGTCGCTGCCTCCAAGTACCAGGCTCTGTTCAAGCACTTGGCCTCATGGGGCTTTGTTGTGCTGGGCAACGAGGACCCCAGCACCTGCACAGGGGCCTCCGCCGAGGCCACCCTTATCTGGCTGCTGGAGCAGAACGGCGATCCAGACAGCATATTTTATCAGAAGGTGGATATCAGCCGCATCGGGATCTCCGGCCACTCTCAGGGCGGCGTGGCCGTATTCAACGCTGTCAGCGAACAGCCCCACGGCGAACTGTATACTTGCGCGGTCAGTCTCTCCCCCACCGAATTGGCGCTGGCTACGGCCATCGGATTAAATTATGATCCGCGTAAAATGTCCGCCCCCACGCTGATTCTAGCCGCCCCAGAGAACGATGTGATTACACCGGACGGGGTGCGAAGTCTTTCTGATGTGATACCAGCCGGTACAGTCGCCGCTCTCCGTTCCAGCATGGATCACGGCAAAATGCTGTACAGTGCCGACGGCTATGTGACGGCCTGGTTCATGTGGCAGCTCCAGGGCGACCAGGACGCCGCAAAAGCGTTTGTTGGGGAGAATCCCGAAATTCTAAGCAACGCTATGTATCAAGATGTCATGATTCATCTGGAATGAGCAGGGGCCCGCATGGCGGAAATCACAAGCACACCTTGGTGAAAATCCAGGGTGTGCTTTCATGAACTGGCAAAATCCTGCGGGGGGACTGCGGTTCTCAGTCTATTTTTCAATTTCCCCCTTGCAATTTATAAGAGTTTTTAGTATGATGTTAAATAGGAAACAATAGCTTTCTGAAAAACACCCAAACATCAGGAGGAAGTCTTTTATGGCTCTGACCAACAACAAGGCCGTTCTAAGCTGGATTGACGAGATGGCGCAGATGACCCAGCCCGACCAGATCGTGTGGATCGACGGCTCCCAGGAGCAGATCGACGCCCTGCGGGCCCAGGCCTGCTCCACCGGCGAGCTGGAGAAGCTCAACCAGGAGAAGCTGCCCGACTGCTACCTGCACCGCACCGCTGTCAACGACGTGGCCCGGGTGGAGGACCGCACCTTCATCTGCTGCCGCAACAAGGAGGACGCCGGTCCCACCAACAACTGGATGGACCCCCAGGAGATGTATCAGAAGCTCTTCAAGCTGTACACCGGCGCTATGAAGGGCCGCACCATGTATGTCATCCCCTAC
>CATIYU010000241.1 GCA_949739085.1 uncultured Eubacteriales bacterium
GGCCCGGGCCGCCTGGTGCTGGTCGCCGCCGGAAAGGCCGCCTGGCAGATGGCCCGGGCCGCGCTGGACGCGCTGGGGGACCGGGTCTCCGGCGGGGTGGTGATTACCAAATACGGCCACAGCCGCGGGCCCCTGGGGACGCTGGAGATCTTCGAGGCCGGGCACCCCACGCCGGACGAAAACTCCTTCCGCGCCACCCGGCGGGCGGTGGAGGCGGTCTCCGGACTGGAGGCCGGGGACACGGTGCTCTTCCTCCTCTCCGGCGGCGGCTCCGCCCTCTTTGAGCTGCCGCTGATTCCCGCCGGGGACCTGGAGCGGCTGACCCGGGAGCTGCTGGCCTGCGGCGCGGACATCGTGGAGATCAACACCCTGCGCAAGCGGTTCTCCGCCGTTAAAGGGGGGAAGTTCGCCGCGCTGTGCGCCCCGGCCCGGGTGTTTTCGGTGGCGCTGTCGGACATCGTGGGGGACCCGCTGGACATGATCGCTTCCGGCCCCGCCTGCCCGGATTCCTCCACCGCCGCCCAGGCCAGGCGCGTCGCGGACCAATACCGCCTGACCCTGACGCCCCAGATGGCGGCGCTGCTGGACAGGGAGCCCCCCAAGGTCCCGGACAACGTGGAGACCCTGGTCACCGGCAGCGTCACCCAGCTGTGTCTGGCGGCGGAGGCGGCCGCCCGGGAGCTTGGCTACGAGCCCGCGGTCCTCACCGCCAGCCTCACCTGTACGGCCCGGGACGCGGGGGCGTTCCTGGCCAGCATCGCCCAGTACCACCAGAACGCCGCCCGCTCCCTGGCCTTCATCGCCGGGGGCGAGACGGTGGTGCGCCTCACGGGCCGGGGGCTGGGCGGGCGGAACCAGGAGCTGGCCCTGTCCGCCGCGCCGGGCCTGCGGGGCCTGCGGGATACGGCGGTCTTCTCTGTGGGCTCCGACGGCACCGACGGACCCACCGACGCCGCCGGGGGCTACGTGGACGGCGGCGTCATGGCCGCGCTGGAGGCCCAGGGGGTGGAGCTCCGAGCCGTCCTACAGGAGAACGACGCCTACCACGCCCTGGCCCGGTGCGGGGGGCTCATCAAAACCGGCCCCACAGGCACCAATGTCAACGACCTCTCGGTACTGCTCATCAAGCGGTAGGAGGAAGAAAGGAGGCGTCCCATGGAACAGACAGGACCCAAAAACAACACAAGCGTGCTCACAGAGGGCAGTCCCTGGCGGCTGCTGGTCCTCTTCTCCCTGCCGCTGATGGCGGGCAATATCTTTCAGCAGATGTACACAGTGGTGGACACGGCGGTGGTGGGCAAGGCCCTGGGGGTGGACGCCCTGGCGGCCCTGGGGGCGGTGGACTGGCTCAACTGGCTGACCCTGGGGGCGATTCAGGGCTTTGCCCAGGGCTTCTCCATCCTCATGGCCCAGAAGTTCGGGGCCGGGGACTTTCCCCGCCTGCGGCAGACCGTGGCGAACGCCATCCTCCTGGCGGTAATCTGCGCCCTGGCGCTGACGGCGGCCAGCGAGCTGCTGGCGGCCCCGGTCATTGCCCTGCTGCAAACCCCGGTGGACATCCGGCCCATCTCCCTGGCCTATTTGCGCATCCTCTTCGGCGGGCTGCCGGTGGTGATGGCCTATAATCTGGCGGCGTCCATCCTGCGGGCGCTGGGGGACGGACGCACGCCCCTGATTGCCATGGTGGTGGCGTCCCTGACCAACATTGTCCTGGACCTGGTTTTCGTCCTGGCGTTCCACTGGGGGGTGCAGGGCGCGGCGGCGGCCACCCTGATTGCCCAGTGCCTCTCGGCGGCCTACTGCGTCTTTAAAATCCGGCGCGTCCCGGTCCTCCGCCTTACCAGGGAGGACTGGACCCCCGCCGCGCCCCTGTGCGCCCGGCTGATGAAGCTGGGCCTCCCCATGGCCTTCCAGAACACGGTCATCGCGGTGGGGGGCATGATTCTCCAGGCCATTGTCAACGGCTTTGGGGTGGCGTTCATCGCGGGTTTTACCGCCACCAACAAGCTCTACGG
The DNA here is from genome assembly GCA_949739085.1 of uncultured Eubacteriales bacterium. The sequence continues at coordinate 2,016 of CATIYU010000241.1, forward strand.
CGTTCTGGAGGTGGCCGCCACCTCCTACGGCTACGCCATGAGCACCTATTCCGGGCAGAACCTGGGGGCGGGCAAGGTGGGCCGCATATCGGAGGGCCTCCGGGCGGGGGTGGCCCTGGCCTTGGTCACGTCGGTGGTAATCGCGGCGCTGATGCTGGGCTTTGGGCGGCTGATTCTCTCCTGCTTCATGCCGGAGGACGCCGGGGAGAGCGCCCAGGCCATGGAGGTGGCCTACCGGTACCTGTCCATTATGTCGGTGTGCCTGCCGCTGCTGTACCTGCTGCATATCACCCGCAGCTGCGTGCAGGGGCTGGGCAACACGGTGCTGCCCATGGCCTCCGGCATCGCGGAATTTTTCATGCGCACCGGCGGCGCGCTGCTGCTGCCGGTGTTCGTAGGCGAGACGGGGGTCATGCTGGCGGAAGTGCTGGCGTGGGTGGGGGCGGACCTCATCCTGGTCCCCAGCTACGTCCTGGTGATGGGCCGGGTCCGCCGGGAGCTGGGGGCGGAACGCCCGGAATAGAGAGCAGGGGGGGAGGCGCGTGGCGTGCGCTTCCCCCCGCTTTGCGGGCCGGTTACAGGTACAGAATCCGCGCCCCGGTATGCGCCGCCTCCAGGCGGGGCCAGAGCAGCCGGTCCGCCCCGCAGCTCACCGCCAGCAGCGCAAACGACGCGGGCCACAGGGCGGCCAGGGGCCCGCAGTAGGTCCCCAGGGGCGCCTGAGGGCAGAGGAGCGCCCGCAGAAGGCCGTACAGCGCCAGCGCACCCAGGGACAGGTACTGGGTCCACAGGGCCAGCAGGACGTACATCAGCTCCAGGCGGCGCTCCCGGGACGGGCGGCGGCCCGCCCTGCGCAGAGCGGCGGTCAGGTCGATGACCTTGGTTTCCATGTGTTGTTCCTCCCTTGGCGTTTTCTGATTACACTATAGCAGATGACTTGTCCGGAAATCCGGACAGTATCCGGCGGAGCCGGTTCTTTTTTTCAGTGTAGTCAGAATAACCGGGGAATATGCCGCCCCGGACCCAAAAGAGGCCGCACCCTCCCTCCCACCGGCGCATACACTGACAGTACCGCCGGGAATACCGGCAACGCCAAAAGGAGGGATGTTCCCATGAGCGCCAATCCCATCGTCGCCCTGGTAGGCAACCCCAACGTTGGGAAGTCCACCGTATTCAACGCCCTCACGGGCCTCCGCCAGCATACGGGCAACTGGTCCGGCAAGACGGTCTCCACCGCCCGGGGCTCCTATACATATCACGGCCGCGCCTATACCCTGGTGGATCTGCCCGGCGCGTACTCCCTCCACCCCGGGAGCGCGGAGGAGGAGGTTACCCGGGACTACCTGGTATCCGGCGAGGCGGATGTGACCCTAATCGTCGCCGACGCCACCTGCCTAGAACGGAACCTGGCCCTGGCGCTGCAAACCCTGGAGGTGTCCTGGCCAGCGGTGGTCTGCGTGAACCTCCTGGACGAGGCGGCCAAAAAAAATATCCAGGTGGACCTGGCCGCGCTGGAGCGGGAGCTGGGGTGCCCGGTGGTGGGCGCTGCCGCCCGGGGCGGCCAGGGCCTGGAGGCCATCCGGCAGGCTCTGGAGGACGCGGCCCTGCACC
>CATIYU010000242.1 GCA_949739085.1 uncultured Eubacteriales bacterium
CGGCTGGAGGAGGGGGCCCTCCCGGCGGCTCCGGCGAAAAAAGCCCCGGTCCCCAGCCGCGCCAAGGAACCGGAGGACGCCCCGCCCTGGGACGAACAGCCTCCCCTGCCGGACGCCCCTCCCTGGGACGACGCCCCGCCCCCCTACGGCGAGCCGGTGAAGCGGGCAGCGGCGGCGCCTCCTCCGCCGTCCCGGGAGACGCCCCAGCCTCCCCGGTCTCCCCAGCCTGTATCCGGCGGCTCTGAGATCTGGCGGGAACTGGTGGAGAAAATCAAGGACCAGCTGACCCCCATGTACTGGTACATGCTGGACGACGCCAGCGGGCAGTTGGAGGGAGACGAGCTGGTGGTCCGCTGCGGCGACGGGCTGACCCTGGAGAGCCTCAACTGTCCGGAGGTTTCCGGCGCGATCAAGGCGGCGGCCGGGGAGCGGCTGGGAAGGGCTGTGGCCGTGCGGTTCCTGCTGGGGGCCAAGGAGGCCCCGGCGGATAAACTGGACGAGCTGATCCGCCAGGGGAGCCGGTACGACAGCTTCACCGTTAAACCGTAAAAACAACCAAGCGGGACACGGATTTCCCCATCCGTGCCCCGCTTTTCCGGCGGAATCCCTAGCGGATAAAATTGGTGCGGACCGGCGGTTCCTGCTCTGGGGGCGCGAGGCCCGCAGCCCGGCCCGCCTCAATGGATTTCAGCAGCCAGGCCATGTTCCGCCCTAGGGTCCGCATGGTGGCCAGGCCCTCCCCGTCCTTGGCCACATCCTCCGGCGTGCTGCCGTGGACCATGTTCCAGTACCGGGAGGCGGCCACCGGCATCTGGTTGATGGTAAAATATTTGTTGAGCTGGTCCAGGGCGGCGGTAGTCCCGGCCCGCCGGGCGGACACCACCGCCGCGCCGGGCTTGAACCGCAGTGCGCTTCCGGCGGAGAAGAAGAGGCGGTCCAGGGCGCTGGTGAGCTGACCCGAGGCGGCGGCGTAGTGGACGGGGGAGCCCACCACCAGGCCGTCGCAGGAGCGGGCCTTCTCCGCCGCCAGATTCACCGCGTCCTCGTGGACGCACCGGCCCAGCCTGCCGCAGGCCCCGCACCCGGAGCAGCCGGGGAGGGGGGCCCGGCCCAGCCAGAAAATTTCCGTCTCCACGCCGCAGTCCTCCAGGGCCCCGGCCACCTCCGCCAGGGCGGCATGGGTGCAGCCCCACTGGTTGGGACTGCCGTTGAGCAGCAATACCTTCATAAAAGTGTCCTCCCGGTTTCAAAATTACACAGTTCAGTATAGCAAATTTCCCCGAAAATGCAACCCGGCGGGCCGCGGAGAAAAAAAGATTGCCCTCCGCGCCGCTCAGGACCGAAATTTGCGGAGGGTCCATCTTGCGGTATGGGAAAAAATCTGTTATAATCAAGCTCAAGTTAGAATGGCCCGGTTTCCGTCGGCCGTTCTATACAGAGGAAAGGGGCGTGGATCCCATAGGTATGGAGCAGAAGAGCAAGGAAAAAATCCTGATTGCGGACGATTCGGAAATGAACCGGTCCATCCTCACCGATATGTTGGAGGACCGCTATGAAATTATTGAGGCAGAGGACGGCGTGAAGGCCCTGTCCGCCCTGCAAACATACGGCACGGACATCGACCTGGTCCTGCTGGACATTGTCATGCCGGAGATGGGCGGATTCCAGGTGCTGGAGGTCATGAACGCCCGCCACTGGATTGAGGACATCCCGGTTATCATGATCTCCTCTGAGACGGCCACCAGCCACGTGGAGCGGGCGTACAGCCTGGGCTGCACCGATTTCATTAGCCGCCCCTTTGACGCCATGGTCGTCCACCGCCGGGTGGTCAACACCATCCTGCTGTACGCCAAGCAGAAAAAGCTGGTGGGCATGGTCACGGACCAGATCTACGAAAAAGAGCGGCAGAGCGGGCTGATGGTGGATATCCTCAGCCATATTGTGGAGTTCCGCAATGGCGAGAGCGCCCAGCACGTGGTCAACGTGCGGACGCTGACGGACCTGTTTCTGGGCCGGCTGGTGGAGAAGACCGACCGCTACCACCTGACCCGGGCCGACATCTCCCGGATTACCACTGCCGCCTCCCTCCACGACGTGGGGAAAATCGCCATCCCCTCTGAGATCATCAACAAGCCGGGCCGTCTGACCCAGGAGGAGTTCGCGGTGATGAAAACCCACTCCGACATCGGGTCTAAAATGATGGACGATCTGCCCCGGTTCTACCAGGACGACCCCCTGGTAAAGGTGGCCCGGGACATCTGCCGCTGGCACCACGAGCGCTTTGACGGCAGGGGCTACCCCGACGGCCTCAAGGGGGATGAGATCCCTATTTCCGCCCAGGTGGTGGCCCTGGCGGATGTCTATGACGCCCTCACCAGCGAGCGGGTCTACAAGCCCCCATTCCCCCACAACAAGGCCACAGATATGATTCTGGGCGGGGAGTGCGGCACATTCAACCCCCTGCTGCTGGAGTGCCTGCGGGATTTGGCGGGGAGCCTCCAGCAGGAGCTGAGCAGCACCACCAATACCCGCGTAAGTCCCACCTCCATCACCAATCTGGAAACGGAGATGCACCGGTACGAGGAGCTCTCCGCCTCCGAGCGCACGCTGCACCTGCTGGAGCATGAGCGGATGAAGTACAGCTTCTTTGCCGCCATGAGCCAGGAGATCCAGTTCGAGTACATGACGGACCCCCCTATGGTCACCCTCAACACCTGGGGCGCCCAGAAGTTGGGGCTCAAGGAGACGATTCTCGACCCCCTGCAGGACCAGCACGTCCGCAGCAAGGTGGGGGTGGATTTGGACGGCCTGGTCCGCGCCCTACGGGCCACCACCCCCGCCCAGCCGGTGGTCAAGCACGACTGCCGCATCAGTGTGGGCGGAGAGGTCCGCTGGTTCCAGGTGGTGGCCCGGGCCACGTGGACCCAGGACGAGCCGCCCCGGTACGCCGGGGCCATCGGCAAGGCCGTGGACATCCACGACTCCCGCCTGAAGCTGGATGAGCTGGAGCGCAGGGCCACTCACGACGCCCTGACGGGGCTCCTCAACCACGCCAGCGCCAAGGAGCGTATCTGCGCCCGGCTGGAGGAGATTCCCCAGAACCGCTATGCCTTGGCCATTCTGGACCTGGACGGCTTCAAGTCCGCCAACGATACCTACGGCCACATCTTTGGAGACCGTACCCTCAAATACCTGGCGGGAAAGCTCCAGGACTGCATTCGGGAGGGGGATATCGTGGCCCGGGTGGGTGGGGACGAATTCCTCATCTTCCTGGAATATAAGGGCGACCTGGAGCCCATTGTCTCCCGGATCTACTCCTCTATCTCCGGAGGCTCCTTCGAGCACTTCCCCATCTCCATCAGCATGGGCATCTCTAAGACCGAGAATGTGGGCACTGATTACCAGACCCTGTTCCAGTCGGCGGACCAGGCCCTATACGCGGTGAAGCGGTCCGGCAAGGGGCGCTACCACTTCTTTGACGGCACAGTGCAGGGAACCTTCTCTGTCATCTCCCCCATTGACGGCGGGGAGGAATCCAACCAACAAAAAGGAGGCGGCCAGCTATGACTTTACAGGAGCTGTATCAGGCCATCGACGGCGACTATGAGGACGTTCTGGGGCGCATGATGCGCAGCGAGAAGATGGTCCAGAAATTCGTGCTGAAATTCTTGAACGACCAGAGCTATGAAACCCTCGTCCGGTCCATGGAGGAGGAGAAGTACGAGGAGGCTTTCCGGGCCGCCCACACCATCAAGGGCGTGGGTCAGAACCTGGGCTTTACCAAGCTGTACCAGTCCGCCGGAGCCCTCAGCGAGGCCCTGCGCAACGGCTTTACCCCCGAGGCCCCAGCCCTGGCCGGGCAGGTGAAGGAGGACTACTGCCGGACAGCGGAGGCGATCCGGGCCTTTCAGGAGTCCTTGAACGCATAGGAGGCGCATGGAAAGTATGATAGCAAGAGGAGGTGGCGGCGGATGAATAGTAGAGGGAAAAACCGAACCACCCGCTTTTTAGCAGTCAGCCTCGTTATTATTTCTATTGTCTGCGTCTGCATCTTCTCCTTCCTGGCCGTCTTTATGAGTCAGAAGAGCGCGGATACCATCGAAGAGGTGGGCAGCATCTACATGAGCGGCATGAGCCAGCAGATCTCCCTCCACTTCACCACCACCATCGACCTGCGGCTGGGAATGTTGGAGGCGCTGGTAACTACCCACAGGGCGGGGAGCGCACCCCATGAGGAGCTGGTGGAGGCCCTGGTAAGCAGCGCGGCGGCCCGTGCCTTTAACTACCTGGCCTTTTACGCGCCGGACGGCAGCCTGGACACCCTCAGCGGCAGCCAGATGACTATTACGGACCCGGACCCCTTCTATGACTCTATGCGCGACGGGGAAAAGAAGATCGCCGTGGGGGCCGGTGAGAACGGGGAGAGACTTCTGCTCATGGGCGTGCCCGCCTCCTACTGCATGTCCGACGGTCAGGACTGCATCGCCCTGGTGGCGGGCCTGCCGGTGGAGTACATCAGCGAGACCCTCTCCCTCAACACCATCGACTCCCTGGTGGCCTCCTACATTATCCGGCGGGACGGCTCTTTCGTCATCCGGGACGGCGCGGCCTTCGAGGACAACTACTTCGACCGCCTGGCCGGTTTTTTCTCCGATATGGAGCAGGGCGAGGGGATGCGGCACATCCAGGAGCTCAGGGACGCCATGAGCCGCGAGGAGGACTACTCCGTTATGTTGGACGGCAGCCTGGAACGCCGCCATCTCCACTGCACAAAGCTGGCCTACTCGGAGTGGTTCCTGGTGATTATCCTGCCCTACGGGCAGCTGAACCAGTCGGTGGCCCGGCTGGGGACCCAGTGGACCTTTATGGCTCTGGGCGCCTGCGCTGTGGTGCTGCTGGCGCTGCTGCTGGTGTTTGCCAAATACTTCCAGATGACCCGGCAGCAGATGGCGGAGCTGGAGACAGCCCGCCGCACCGCCGACCGGGCCAACAAGGCCAAGAGCGAGTTCCTCTCCAACATGAGCCACGATATCCGCACCCCCATGAACGCCATTGTGGGCATGACCGCCATTGCCACCGCCAACATGGACAACATGGAGCAGGTGCAGAACTGCCTGAAGAAAATTACCCTCTCCAGCAAACACCTGCTGGGGCTCATCAACGACGTTCTGGACATGAGCAAGATCGAGAGCGGAAAGATGACCCTCAACGTGGATCAGGTCTCCCTGCGGGAGGTTATGGACGGCATGGTGAACATCGTCCAGCCCCAGGTAAAGGCTAAAAACCAACAGTTCAGCATCTGCATCCACGATATCGCCGTTGAAAACGTCTGCTGCGACAGCGTGCGGCTGAATCAGGTGATGATTAACCTCCTGGGCAACGCCGTGAAGTTCACCCCTGAGGGCGGCTCCATCCAGGTCTCCCTGTATGAAGAGGACTCCCCACTGGGCGAGGCCTTTATCCGCACCCATTTGGTGGTCAAGGACAGCGGCATCGGCATGTCCAAGGAGTTCCAGGAAAAGATTTTTGACTCCTTCAGCCGGGAGGACAGCAAGCGGGTCCAGAAGACCGAGGGCACCGGCTTGGGCATGGCCATTACCAAGTACATCGTGGACGCCATGGGCGGTTCTATCGAGGTCCAGAGCGAGCTGGGCCAGGGCAGCGAGTTCCACATCACCCTGGACATGGAGAAGGCCTCGGTCCAGGAGGCGGACATGGTGCTGCCCAGCTGGGACATGCTGGTGGTGGACGACGACGAACAGCTCTGCGAGAGCGCGGTGTCCTCTCTGCGGTCCATCGGCCTGCGGCCGGACTGGGCCCTGGACGCCGAGACCGCCATCCGCATGGTGGAGGAACACCGCAGAAAGGGCAGCCACTACCATATTATCCTCCTGGATTGGAAGCTGCCCGGCATGGACGGCATCACTGCCGCCCGGGAAATCCGCCGCCTCTACGGGGAAGACATCCCCATTCTCCTGATCTCCGCCTACGACTGGAGCGAGATTGAGGAGGAGGCCAGGGACGCCGGGGTCACGGGGTTCATCGCAAAGCCCCTGTTCAAGTCCACCCTCTTCTACGGGCTGGCCCCCTTTATGGGCGTTGTCGGGGAGAGCCAGGACGCCGCCCCCAACAGCAAGGACGGCGCAAGTCTGGCGGGCAAGCGGGTTCTGGTTGCCGAGGACAACGACCTGAACTGGGAAATTGCCAGCGAACTGCTTGCCGAGGAGCTGGGCCTGGAGCTGGAGTGGGCGGAGAACGGAAAAATCTGCGTGGAGAAGTTCCAGGCGTCCGATCTGGGATACTACCAGGCGATTCTCATGGATATCCGGATGCCTGTCATGACGGGCTACGAGGCCACGGTGGGCATCCGGGCCCTGGACCGGCCCGACGCCAAGGTGGTTCCCATTATTGCCATGACCGCCGACGCCTTCGCGGAGGATATCCGCAAGTGTCTGGAGTGCGGCATGAACGCCCACGTGGCCAAGCCCATCGACGTGCGGGAGGTGGCCCGGCAGCTGGAGAAATTCATGCGCTGATCTGAAGAAAAAAATGAGCGCCTTGTGTGAAAAATCCCTTGCATTCTGTCCCGCGCTGTGGTATAACAGCGCGGGACTTACTTTTTCTTGAAAGAAAACGCCCTTTTTCGGAATTGTGTGCCCATGGAAAATGAGCTTATAAATACACATTGCAAGCAGCGGACATATATAATCAAGTGCAAAAACAGAAATTTTACGGGTGGTGATTGTATGAATTTGGATATCAAAAAATATACAAAAGACAGGATACCGGATGTATTAGATTTTGAAAACAGGTTGAGAAAAGAAGAAAACTTTTGGGGATGGGAAATTAACGATGCCTATATTCAGACTGTTGAAAAGAGTTTTGACGACAGTTCCTTTTCCGATTCCATCTCTTTATTAGCCTATGATGATCATAAAGTGGTTGGAAGAATTGATTCTACAATGATTGCAAGCCACTTTGATGGGTCTAAAAAAGCATATCTTGATTGGATTTGTGTCATAAAAAGTTACAGGCATATGGGCATTGCGCAGCGATTGCTGGAAACCCTGATAGTTATTCTGAAGAATAATCATATTAGTACGTTAATCGCTTTGACGGCTTCTAATGAAGAAGCCCAGAGATTTTATAAAAATGTTCCTAATTCTGAAATGCGGGATATTGGTATTTGGATTGATATCATATAAATATGTATTTTGCTGCAATTCAAACGGTGGAAACACTTTTCCGAAAAGTGAGAAAGAAAAAGTAAGCAAAAAGAACTTTAAACCGCCCCCGGCTGCCCTGCCGGACCGAACTTCCCGCCTGGTAACGGGGGAACGGCGGGCGCCGGGGGAGCGCAGATCAACTGAAACATCCCAGAAAATAAGGAGTGATATCCATGGAGACTGCCAAACAGGCCCTGCCTCCGGACTACAATAGCCGCCTGGCTGTCATGGCTGAGGCGGAGCGGGCCAACGAGTACCTCTTCCAGGTGCTGGAGATCGGGCAGTATATGCTCCAGTGCGGCGGGGAAGTCAGCCGGGTGGAGGACAGCATCCGGCGCATGTGCATAGCCTACGGCGCGGAGCGGGCGGACGTATTTGCCATTACCAACAGCATAGTGGTTACCATCCACGCCCACCGCTTCGGTTCCCTGACCCAGACCCGCCGGGTCACAGGCCAGCAGTACGACCTGCACCGGCTGGAACTGCTCAACCATCTCAGCCGCCGGATCTGCCTGGAGCGGCTGAGCCCGGAGGACGCGGAACGGGCCCTGGACGCCATTCTGGCCGCGCCTCAGTACAGCTTTCCCGTACAGCTGGCCACCTACGCCCTGATCTCCTCCTCGTTCTCCCTGTTTTTTGGCGGCACCGCCCTGGACGCCCTCGCCTCCGGCGTCATCGGCGTGGTGCTGAAATACATGGACCGGCTGATTCGCAAAACAGAGGCGTCCGCCTTTTTGTCGGCCCTGCTGTGCTCCTGCTTGGGGGGGCTGCTGGCGGGACTGGCGGTCCACGGCGGTCTGGGGGACGATGTGGGGAAAATCAGCATTGGCAATATCATGCTGTTCATACCCGGCGTCGCCCTGACCAACTCCCTCCGGGACATGTTCAGCGGCAACACCCTGGCCGGGCTCATGCGCTTTATTGAGGCTGTGCTGCTGGCTCTGACAATCGCCTTTGGTTTTGCCGTGGCGGCCTCCCTTACTTTTTCTTGAAAGAAAAAGTAAGCAAAAAGAACTTTATTCCGCTTCGGACTGCCCCGCTGGACTGGGATTCCCACCCGGTGACGGGAGAGCGGCGGCGTCCGGGAGCGGAAAAACGCAGGCAAGGAAGGATGAACGACATGCGGTATATGATGGAACTGACCACCGCCTTTTTAGGCTCTCTGGGCTTTGCCCTGCTGTTTCACGTACGAAGGCAGAAACTGCTGCTGGCCAGCCTGGGGGGCCTGCTGGCATGGGGCATTTATTTGCTGATGGGCGTTGCCTCAGACCAGGACGTGGTCCGCTATTTTGCGGCCTCGGTGGTGCTGACCGTCTACGCGGAGGTGCTGGCCCGGGTGGTAAAGTGCCCCGCCACGCTCTTTATCATCATCGGGGCAGTGCCCCTGATTCCCGGCGGGTCCCTGTACCACACCATGGAGTATTTCATGCGCAGCGACATGGCGGCCTGCTCCGCCCAGGGGCTGACCACGATGCTGCTGGCGGTGGCCATCGCGGTGGGAATCCTGTTCCCCACGTCGATTTTCCAGCTGGTGTACCGGCTGGGGGCCACGGTGAAAAAATCGGGGAGATCGTGATTATAAGTAGAGGCGCACCCGGCTAGGTGCGCCTCTTGTGTTCTGTTACGGCTGGGAGCAGGTAAACGCCATCTCCTCCGCCGGGAAATACACGCCCCAGCAGGGGAGCGTGTCCTGCCCGTCAAAGCCGGAGAAAGCTTCCGGCAGGCTCTGGACGTCTGCGCCGGGCAGATAAATGAGGAATGCCGCGCCCTCCTCCAGACGGAAGGACGTTCCCTCCGGAACCGCCTCCAGGGAGACGGACGAGGCTGCCGCCGTGTAGACGCAAATCCCGGCCTCCTCCAGCTCGGAGAATACGCCGCTGAACCGCGTTCCATCCGCCAGGGTCCCGGAGAACGCGCCGTCAGCCGCTACGGACAGCGCCGCCCCGCAGTCGGGACAGGTAAACTGCTCCGGCATTTGGGAGAAGAAATCCGGCAGGGCGCCGTCCCGAACCAGCAGACCCTCCTCCTTCTCCAGGGAATCTTCCGCCTCCAGGCCGCCCGCGTCCGCCAGGGCCGGCTGGAAGCCCTCTTCGCCGTCTGCGGCACACCGGGGCACAGCGCCGTTGGCGGCCGACTGACAGGAGATGGCGTCTGTGGATATAAGGGCGTCCTTTGCGGCGCTGCTCAGCCGCCACACCCCCAGAAGGGCCACCGCGCAGCAGGCGGCGACCGCCGCCCACCGCCGCCAGGAGCGCGGGCGGATGACTTTGTTCGTCTCCTGGGGAGTCTGCCGGACCAGCTCCATCACCCCGGCGGAAAATCCCTCCGGGGCCTCCTCAATCGTGGACAGAACGTCGTGAATGGCAATCAAACCGTCAAAGTATGCCTGACAGGCGGGACACTGGGCCATGTGCTCCATCAGCCCGCCCCGGTCCTCCTCCGGCAGAACGCCGTCAACCAGGGCGCTGACCAGCTCCTCATATTCCTCACAGCTTCTCACGGCCACCCCTCCTTTTGGCTTCTGTCTGTTTAGACGGCAGATAGCCGGATAAGTTCCCGCTCTCCAGCAGGATTTTTCTCAGGGCGCTTCTGGCCCGGGAGAGCCGGGACTTGACGGTGCCCAGGTCCAGCCCCAGAGCCTGGGAAATCTCCTCGTAGCTGCAATCCTGCACCTCCCGCAGGGCCAAAATCTGCCGGTGGCCGTCGGAGAGCCGCCCCATGGCCGCCGTCACCGCGTCCCGCAGCTCCATGCCCTCCGCCGCCTCCTGGGGGCCGGGGGAGCCGTCCGCGGTGGTCAGGACCGCGTCCTCCAGGTTCACGTCCCCCCGCTGGCGGCGGGTCCGGCGCAGATGGTCAATGGCGGCGTTGGAGGTCAGGCGGTACAGCCAGGTGGCAAAGCCCGCGTCCCCCCGGAAGGAGGGCAGGCCCTTCCAGGCGGAGAGGAACGCCTCCTGGGACACGTCCCGGGCGTCCTCCGCGCCGCCGCACATCCGCAGGGCCAGGGTATAGACCTTATTCTCGTAGCGCTCCACCAGCTCCTCAAAGGCGTCCGCGCTTCCCGCAGCCGCAGCGCGGGCCAATTCCTCATCCGTCATGTAAATCCCTCTTGATGTCCCGCGTCACCCGGTAGACGTCTTCCAGCGTCTCCATGTGGACGATCTGTTCTTTGTAGAAGGAGGCATGGGGCACGCCCTTGAGATACCAGGCGTAGTGCCGCCGGGCCCCCAGTACCGCCTGCCGCTCGCTGGTATAGGCCGCCTCCAGCTCGATCTGCCGCACCGCCGTATCGCACCGCGCCGCCAGGGGCGGGCGGTCCGGGATGGCCCTGTCCGCCAGGGCGGCCCCGGCCTGCTGGAAGAGCCAGGGGTTGCCGAAGCAGCCCCGGCCGATCATGGCCATGTCCGCGCCGGTGCGCCGGAGAATCCGGACGGCGTCCTCCGGGGAGAATATGTCCCCGTTGGCGATGACCGGGATGGACACCGCCTCCTTTACCTCCCGGATGGTGGTCCAGTCCGCCGTGCCGCCGTACATCTGCACCCGGGTTCTGCCGTGGCCGGCCACGGCGGCTACGCCAACCTGCTCCAGCATCCGGCTGAGCTCCACGGCGTTGACGCTGCCCTTGTCCCAGCCCCGGCGCATTTTCACCGTCACCGGCACGCTGCTGGCCTTTACCACTGCCTCCGCCAGCCGGGCGGCCTTCTCCGGGTCCCGCATGAGGGCCGCGCCGTCGCCGCTGGAGACCACCTTGCCCACGGGACAGCCCATGTTGATGTCCAGGATGTCCGCGCCGCTGGCCTCAATGGCAATCTGGGCCGCCTCCGCCATGCAGGAGATATCGCTGCCGAAGATTTGGGCGGCGAAGGGGGCCTCGCCGGGAAAGGGCCGCAGCAGCTGCCGGCTCTTTTTGTCCTGGTAGCAGAGGGCCTTTGCGCTGACCAGCTCCGTATAGGTCAGCCCCGCCCCCAGCTCCGCGCAGATCTGCCGGTAGGCGGCGCTGGTGACCCCGGCCATGGGGGCCAGGGCCAGCTGGGAGGATATCTCCACCTGTCCAACGCGCATGGGTCCGCCTCCTCTCTGAAGCATCTCATATGGGGTATCTTACCACAAAAAAAATCTCCTTTCAAGTCCACAGCCGCGTCTTGCGGCGGTCTGGGAAATATGGTATACTTTTTATACACTTTTCAAGGCGGCGGTTCTGCGGCGGAACCGGCTGCCATGCGGGATTTTTTTGCAGCGCTGGGGGCCAATCCAGCGGACCCCGCGCACAGATGACGGCGTGCGGAAAGAGAAGGAGGCGCCTATGGACCGCATTAGTAAGGAGAACTACTACCTGGATATCGCTGAGACCGTTATTGGACGGTCCACCTGCCTGCGCCGCCGGTACGGGGCCATCATCGTGAAAAACGACGAGATCATCGCCACCGGCTACAACGGCGCGCCCCGGGGCCGGAAAAACTGCGTGGACCTGGGCCGGTGCTCCCGGGAGGAGCTGAACGTGCCACGGGGGGAGCGCTACGAGCTCTGCCGCAGCGTCCACGCGGAGGCCAACGCCATTATCTCCGCCGCCCGCCGGGACATGGTGGGCGGGACGCTGTACCTGGCGGGAAAGGACGCCGCCACCGGTGAAATCCTCAGCGACGCTACCTCCTGCGCCATGTGCCGGAGGCTGATTATCAACGCCGGGCTGGAGCGGGTGGTCATCCGGACCAGCCCCACGGAGTACGCGGTGGTGAACGTGGAGGATTGGGTGGCGGAGGAGTAGCCGGGCTCTGGAGCCGCGCCAGTTTTGTCCGTTTCACGGATGGAGCCGGCGCGTTTTTCTGCGCCCGCGGATAGGGGGCGCGAAACCGGGGCAGGCTATGCGGGAGAGCCGGAGGATATTCCAGAAGTTGTGGCAAATGCAACTTGACAGTCAGGAAGTCCCGGATTAAGATAGGAATTACAAGAAAGGTGTGGTGAGGCAGTGAAGATTTCCACAAAAAGCCGCTACGCCCTGCACCTGATGCTGGCGCTGGCCATGCAGGAAGAGGGCGTGAACCTGTCTGTAAAGGCGGTGGCGGAGAGCCGGGGAATCAGCGAAAAATATTTGGAGCAGATTATCCCGGTCCTGGTGCGGTGCGGACTGGTGCGCAGCGTGCGGGGGGCCCGGGGCGGCTACCATCTGACAAAAGACCCGGAGGACTACACCGTGGGGCTCATCCTGCGGACCGTGGAGGGCAGCATCGCCCCGGTGTCCTGTCTGGACGACGAGGTGAACCAGTGCGCCCTGTGCAAGGAGTGCGTGACGCTGGACCTCTGGGCCCAGGTGGACCAGGCCATCAGCAACGTGGTGGACCACGTGACCCTGGCGGACCTGGTGGACAGGCAGCGGCGCATCGACAACCGCCACGCCGCCCAGCACACCTGCGGCAGGGGAAATTGCTGAAAAGCTATTGACAATTTTCTCGCGCCGCCGTATCATAGAGGAAAGTCCTATTTTCATATAGGAATTCAGGGAGAACCGCCAGCCCGCCCGGACTGGAAAAAGAAGGAAGGTACGCAATATGTTTGTTTACGCCGACAACGCGGCTACCACCGCCGTGAGCAAGACCGCTCTTGACGCCATGCTGCCCGCCCTCCAGGAGCTGTACGGCAACCCCAGCAGCCTGCACCAGAAGGGCCGGGAAGCCAATGTGGCCCTCATGGCCGCCCGGGAGGACGTGGCCCGCTGCCTGAACGCCGAGGCCAGGGAGATCTACTTTACCGGCTGCGGCACGGAGTCCGACAACTGGGCCATCGCTGAGGCCGCCCGCATGGGGGCCGAGGCGGGGAAGAGACATATTATCTCCGATACCATTGAGCACCACGCGGTGCTCCACACCCTGGCCCGGCTGGAGAAGCAGGGCTTTGAGGTCACCTACCTGCCCGTCCACGAGAACGGCGTGGTGCGCCTGGAGGAGCTGGAAGCCGCCCTGCGGCCCGACACCTGCCTGGTTACCATCATGTACTCCAACAACGAAATCGGTACCCTCCAGCCCATCCGGGAGATTGGCGCCCTCTGCCGGAGCAGGGGCGTGCTGTTCCACACCGACGCGGTACAGGCTGTGGGCCACGTGCCGGTGGACGTGAAAGCGGACAACATCGACATGCTCAGCCTCTCCGGGCACAAGTTCCACGCCCCCAAGGGCGTTGGGGCCCTCTACTGTAAGAAGTCCATCCGGCTGAGGAACTTCATTGAGGGCGGGGCCCAGGAGCGGGGCAAGCGGGGCGGCACCGAGGCCCTGCCGGGCATCCTGGCCATGGCCGCAGCGCTGAATGAGAGCTGCGCCCACCTGGAAGAGAACATGGCCAGGGTCTCCGCCATGCGGGACCGGCTGGCGGAGGGCCTGAGCAAAATTCCCTGCTCCCGCTGCAACGGCGACCCGGACCGCCGGGCCCCGGGCATCGTCAGCTTCTGCTTCGAGGGCATTGAGGGGGAGAGCCTGCTGCTGCGCCTGGACCTGGCCGGCATCTGCGCCAGCTCCGGCAGCGCCTGCACCAGCGGGTCCCTGGACCCCAGCCACGTGCTGCTGGCCCTGGGAATGCCCCACGAAATCGCCCACGGCTCCCTGCGGCTGAGCCTGTGCGAGTACAACACCATGGAGGAAGTGGACTACATCCTCCAGCAGGTGCCGGAGGTGGTGCGCTCCCTGCGGCAGATGAGCCCCGTCTGGTTCCACATGCTGGAGAACATGGAGGACCC
>CATIYU010000243.1 GCA_949739085.1 uncultured Eubacteriales bacterium
CCGCTCGCACAGAGATCTCCGCAATACCGGCGTCAGTGGAGGCAAGCGCGGTCCATGTGTCCGCGAGAGGGACCAGCGCGTCAATGAGGGTCTTGTCCCCCACGGTCGCTCCGCAGCCGAAGGACCGCTCGCCGGTCGTTTGAATCCCCTGGACTGCCGCCTGCAGCATTTGTGCCAGATCCTGTTTGTGGAGCGTCTGCTTCCCCGCTGCCGCCTTTCCCGCCGCGCGGAAGGCGGAGCCCCAGATGGGGCCGGAGGCCCCGCCGCAGTGCTCCATGATAATCAGGGAAATGCGGCTTAAAAAGCCGCCAATATCCTGTGCACTGCCGGAGAGATCGGCCCACTGCTCCTTAAGGCAGCGAAAGCCCTTGGCTATGCTTGTGCCAAAATCCCCGTCGCCGGCGTGGGAGTCCAGCTCGCAGAAGGGAACTTCATTGCGGATGATGCACTCGCTCATGGCGTCAACAAGATAGATGATGTTTTGCAGGCTCAAACACTCCCCGGAGATTTTGGACCAGGCGATGTCTGTCTCAATTTTGTAACTTGGTGAGACGTTTTTGCGCTCCACAGGCGCGGGTTCAAAATATGCCGCCGCTGTGGGCTGGCCGTTTATGTTCAAAGCCGCCGCATTGCAGTCCGCGTAGAGCAGGGACTCCAGCTCGTCATCCAGGCGGAGCAGGGAGATGGAGGCGCCCTGCATATCGATGCTTGTCATGTAATTGCCCACCAGGGAGAAGCGCACCTGCAAACCGCGCTTGTCCAGCTCGCGGCGGACTGCGGCGTTCAGGACATAGAGCTCCTGCTCCGGCGTACCGCCCAGGCCGTTGACCAGCAGTGCAGCTGCCTCCCCCCGGCGGATAGACAGCTCAGCGGTCAACACAGCTACTGTGCGGGCCGCCAGTTCATCGGCGGTACAGACCTTTTCGCGGCAGATACCGGGTTCGCCGTGGATGCCGACGCCGTACTCCATCTCATCGCTTGCTATGGAGAAGGTGGGCGTCCCTTTTGCGGGAACCGTGCAGGAGGTAAAGGCAAACCCCAGGGATTTTACGCTGCGAATGGTCTTTTCGGCGACGGCCTTCACCTGTGCCAGGGAATCGCCGCGGGCGGCGGCGGCTCCGGCGATTTTATGAACAAAGACGGTGCCGGCAACCCCGCGCCGGCCAACGGTGTATAGACTGTCCTGAACCGCGATGTCATCGTCCACGATGACATAGTCCACCAGAATACCGTCATCCTGCGCAAGATACGCGGCGTTTTTGAAGTTCATAACGTCGCCGGAGTAATTTTTGATAATGAGCAGAACGCCTTTTGGCGTAGCGGCCTTGCAAATTGCTTGGTACACCTGAATTTGGGAGGGGGAGGCGAACATCTCGCCGCAGACGGCTGCGTCCAGCAGTCCCGGACCGACAAAGCCGGCGTGTGCAGGCTCGTGTCCGCTTCCACCGCCGCTGATGAGACACACTTTGTTTACAGCGGGATGCTTCCGCGAGATAATCTGATACTTCGGATCCCATGACAGGCTGGGATTTGCCAAAACAAGGCCATGGCACAGCTCCGAAACAACATGTGCGGGATGATTGATTATTTTTTTCATAGCAGCCTCCTAAAAGCTTACGGGTGCGGGATGGTGATATCGCTCCGCTTCATGAAGCATCATAGGCGGTTTTTCTCGATTCGTCAAGTGATGATTTATATTTTTCGAAAATTTCCCGGAAATTTGTATCACATTGAATCTATAAAGAGACACAACGGGGCGGATGGCACGAAAAAATAGACAAAATCAGATATATTAAATCATGCGTTTTGACAAAAATGTCTAAAAAGCAATTATTCTGCTTGCAAATATGAAAAAACCATGCTATCCTTGTCTCACTCAATTGAGAATTCAGAAGTCGGCCAGTTGAAACTAATTATCACAAGGGGAGAAGCGATTTTATGACAAAGCAGGAATTGGAGTTCAACAAAAAAGACATGTATACCTATGCGGAGGTCCGTGAAATGATAGAGAGCGCGATGATGGATCGCGCCCGGTATCTTGGCTACTTCTACAAGGTTATGCCGAGGGACCTCTTCGATGAGTACGCCAAAAAGGCGCTGTTCGCCTATGGAGAGGGCAAGGCGCAGAACAAGTTCTTCGAGGGCCGCGAGAAAGGCGATATCAGCGCCATGGTAGATTTCCTGGTCTCCACCAACGGCGTGAGCGCGACTCCGTCGGTCGGCATCTACTGCGTGGAGAAGGACGCAGAAAAAGCCATCCTGAACATGGACGGCAAATGCGCGCTGGTCCAGGGGTGGGAGGCCATGGGGCTCCGCCCGGAGGAGGTGGACTACCTCTGCCTGATTGCCAGCTACGGCGACTTTGGACACTGCCACGCGCTTGGCCTAGAGGGGGAGTGGCTGAAGACCAGCACAAAGCCCGGCTGCGACAACTGCGTCTTTAAGGTCTGCCGGGAGAAGTAGCCGCCTCTCCGGCGGATGGGACCCGGACTTCCGGCCATGGCGGGAAAGAGCAACGGCTATGCCCGTGCTTATAAAAATGAAAGAGGAGGAATTTCAGATGAAAAAACTATGTGCGGCGCTTCTGTCACTGACCATGCTGTTTTCTCTTGCAGCGTGCGGACAGTCTGGAGGGGGAGACCAGGGAAACCAGGGGGATGTAACTTACACAGACGTTGACCACACGGCCTCTACGACAATCGACGAGACCTCCACCAATTTTGTGGAGGATGAGAACGCGGAGCTGGCGGATATCGACATTTGTATCGTCACCGCCTCCGCCATTGGCGGCAACCCCATGCACGACGGCGTCATGCAGGATATCCAGAACCGCTTTGCGGATGACCCCGGCGTGAAGATTACCATTCTGGAGTCCCAGCAGACCTCCGACTGGGAGCCGAACCTTCTGGCGGCCGCTACCGGCGGGCATGATCTGGTGATGGGCTTTACCGCCCAGATGAAGGATACGATGATCAAGGTTGCCGAGCAGTATCCCGATCAGAAGTTCCTCTCCATTGACAACTCCATCGTCGGCATGGAAAACGTGGTGTCAGCCGCAGGCAACTGCAATGAGGGCTGCTTTATCGCCGGTGTGTTCAGCGCACTGCTGACAACCCGCACGGAGATCCCCAATATCAACCCGGAGAAGAAGGTGGGTTATGTGGGCGGCAAGGACACCCCCTTCGCGCTGGACGGCTATCTTGGATTTGTGCAGGGTGTGGCCGCAGTGGACCCGGAAATTGAGGTCGTTACCATCTACGGCGACAGCTTTACCGATCCCATGGGCATGAAGGAGTGGGTCCTGTCCGCGATTGAGAGCGGCTGCGACATCACCTACGCGATGGGCGGCGCGGCCGTCTACGGCGCCATCGAGGCGTGCGAGGAGGGCAATGCCTACCTCTTCGGCCACGACGGCGATTATGATGAGGCCGGCGCGGGCGTTGTCTGCACATCCTTTGTCCGCAATCTGACGGCCCCTGTCATGCAGGTGATCTACGATGTGCGCAGCGGCAGCTGGGACGGCGACTCGGTGTATCTGTGCACCTTCTCCAACGGCGGCATGGGCCTGACGGATTTCTCCGTCTGGAAGGAAGCCATCGGGGAGGATCTCTTCCCCCAGGATATTGTTGACGAGCTGAAGGGCTACATGGAGGACGTATCCGACGGCACCATCATCGTGGATGAGTATCCCGACTTCCGCCCCTATGACCGCAGCACCTACTCGATCCACACCTGATACCCGGACAATCCGGATTTTCCGAAACAGAGTGCGCAGGCACTCTGTTTCGGAAAAGAGCCCGCCGGGGCAGAAAGGGGTACTATGGAAAAGATTGTAGAAATGCACAATATCATGAAGCGCTTCAAGCATGTCCAGGCGGTCAACGACGGCTTTTTCGATCTGGAGCGGGGAGAGGTCCACTCCCTCATTGGGGAAAACGGCGCGGGCAAGTCCACAATGATGAAGATGCTCTACGGCCTGTATGAGAGGGACGGAGGCGTTATCCGGGTCAACGGGAGGGATGTGCCCGAGGGCTACAATACCTTCCACGCGATTGATCTGGAGATTGGCATGGTCCATCAGGAGTTCATGCTGACAAAGGAGATGACCGTCCTGGAGAATATCATCATCGGCGCCGAACCGGTGAAGAGAAAAATTTTGATCGATATGGAGAAGGCGCGGGAGCGGATCGGCCACTATATCGAGAACTACAACATGAGCGTGCAGCTCGATAAAAAGGTGGCGAACATCTCTGTGGGCGAGGCCCAGCGGGTGGAGATCATCAAAACCCTGTACCGCGGCGCAAGCATTCTGATTCTGGACGAGCCGACGGCTGTCTTGACACCGCAGGAGAGCGGCAAGCTCTTTGAGATCATCGAGATGCTCAAGGCGGACGGAAAATCCGTTGTCTTTATTTCCCACAAGCTCAAGGAGGTCATGCGGATCAGCGACCGCATTACCGTGATGAGAAACGGCAAATATATTCATACGGTGGAAAAGAAGGAGACATCTGTCCCGGAGCTGGCCAGGATGATGGTCGGCAGGGAGGTGTTCTGCGATATGAAGCACAGCTCCAGCCGGACAGACGAGGTCCTTTTGAAGGTGGAGCGGCTGGTGGCGCCCGCAGACCGCGAGCTGTCCAAGCTGAAGGGGATTTCCTTTGAGGTCCACGCCGGGGAGATCCTGGGAATCGCGGGAGTGGACGGCAACGGCCAGGCGGAGCTCGGCAATATCCTGGCGGGGTTCGCAAAGCCGGACGGAGGACGCGTGATCATCGACGGTGTGGACGTGACGGGCAGGCACGCGGGCGCGGTCCGCAGAGCGGGGCTCACACATGTCCCGGAGGACCGCAATGTGCGCGGCCTGAACAAGGCGCTGGATATCAAGGACAACCTGATCGCCTGTGAGATCGGCCAGAAGCCCTACTCCCGCATGGGCATTATTGACCGTCAGGCGGTCAGGGCCTGCGGGGAGCAGCGCATTGCGAAGTACGACATCCGCCCGGCCAAGGGCGAGGCGATGGTTGCCTCGCTCTCCGGCGGCAACGCCCAGAAGGTCATCGTCGCCCGGGAGCTGGATTTGGGCGGGAAGGTCCTGCTGGCCAACCAGCCCACGCGGGGCGTTGACATTGGCTCGATTGAGTCCATCCGGACGCTGATCGGTCAGGCGACCGATGCGGGCAAGGCGGTGCTGCTGATTAGCGCGGACCTCGACGAGATTCTCTCCCTGGCGGACCGGATCATCGTGATGTATGAGGGGCGCATTACCGGTGAGGTGATCAACGACGGGAATGTGGACGAAATGGAGCTGGGACTGATGATGACAGGTGGGAAAAAAGATGACTGAGAAAAATACGCTGAGAAACCGCCTGCTGCGCTCGGAGGAGAGCAGGCAGAGCGTCATCAAATATCTGTTCGCGATTGTCCTCTCCTTTGTGATTGCCGGCGTTATCGCCGCCCTGTTCGGCTATAACCCGCTGCTGATGTTCGTGAACATTTTCAAGGGCGGATGGGCCGGCCGGCTGAATTTCGGCACGACGCTGGAAAAGCTGACCACCACGCTCCTGCTGGCTACGGCCTTTAACATCTGCACCAAGGTGAACTATTTCAACCTCGGCCTGGAGGGCTCCATGTATCTGGGGGCGCTGGCGTATGCCGTCATCGGCTACCAGTTTCCGGGACTGCCCGGCTATCTCTATGTGCCGCTGTGCATGACCGCCGCGATGCTGATAGGGGCCCTCTGGGGGGCGATTCCCGCGATCCTCAAGATCCGCTGGAATGTCAATGAAATCTGTGTCAACCTGCTGATGAACTATGTGACGATCAACTTCTGTACCTACGCGATTTACTATGTCTG
Source organism: uncultured Eubacteriales bacterium (assembly GCA_949739085.1). The sequence goes on from CATIYU010000243.1 coordinate 5,855, forward strand.
GAGCGCGAAGACCGCCATCCCGCAGACGCCGAAGCTCTGCGACCAGTGCCTGATCCCCAAGATTCTGCTCCCCTCCCGCGCCAACGTGGGCCTGTTTATTGCCATCGGTGTTTTTGCGGCGGCGGCGTTCATCATCTACCGCACATCCGCCGGTTACCGCATGAAGACGGTTGGCCAGAACAGCGGCTTTGCGGAGTATATCGGCATCCACCATATCCGCACCATCCTCGTGACAGCGTGTATCTCCGGCGCCATTGCGGGGCTGGCGGGGGCTCTGGAGGTGGGGGGCCTGTACGGCCGCTTTGTGGACGAGTTTGCGGCCGGGGCCTCCTTCAACGGCCTGCTGGCCTCCCGCCTGGTGGGCAACAACCTGCTCCTGCTTCCGCTCTCCTCCTTCGCACTGTCTACCTTACAGGCAGGCGCCTTCGGTGTGGAGCGCACCATGGGTATTCCCCGGGCGTTTATTGACTGCTTTGTCGCGATTATCATTATGGCGGTTACGATGGAGGATCTGTGGGCGGTCTGCGGCCGGGGGGCGGCGCGGCTGAAAAGGCGCTTTTCGCGCAGTGGGAAAACGACAGGGGAGGTGGCGCAGCGATGAGTGAAATTCTCTCGACAATCTTTACCTATCAGCTGGTTCACGCCGCGATCCGGTGCACGGTGCCCATTGTCTACGCGGCCCTGGCCTGCTCCATCTGCAAGCAGGCAAACGTGTTCAATATGTCTGTCGAGGGCGTGATGCTGTTTTCCTGCTTTTTCGCCGTGGCTATCAGCTACAAGACGGGGAGCTGGCTGCTGGCGGTGGTTGTCTGCATTCTGTTCGGCATGGCGGTGTCCGGCTTTATCGCCTTTGCGCACCTGAAGCTGAAATCCAACATTGTTGTACTGGCCATCGCGTTCAACATGCTGGCGGTGTCCGGCACCCGCTTCCTGATGCCGCTGGTGTTCAACGTGAAGGGGTCCTTTTACAGCAAGAAGGTCGTCTCCATTCCGCGCCTGACGATCTCCGCCTTTGACAGCAATCCTGTGCTCAAAAGCCTTCTGAGCGACTACTCCCTGTTTGAGCTGCTCTGCCCCTTCTTCATCTTTGGAATGTGGTTTATCATGTACAGGACGATTTGGGGCCTGCGGCTGCGCACGGTGGGGCTCAATGAGATGTGCGCGAGGACAGCCGGCATCACGCCGGAAAAGTTCAAGGTGCAGACCCTGCTGATTGCCGGAGCCCTCGGCGGGCTGGCGGGTGCGCACATGTCCCTGGGCTATGTGACGATGTTTACGGAGAACATGGTGTCCGGTCGCGGCTACATGGGGATGGCGGCCATGCAGTTCGGGGCGGCCAACCCGGGACTGGCGGCCATCGCGTGTGTCATCTTCGGGCTGTGTGACGCCCTCGGCGCACGGGTGCAGCAGGTCGGGATCCCCAGTCAGTTTGTGCTGATGCTGCCCTATATTGTAACCGTCCTGGTTCTGTCCATCGCTATGGCGTCCTATGCCCGCAAAGAGCGCAGGCGTCAGAGCGCGAAGGAGTATGTTGTTGAATAATGGCACATGGATTTGATTTTATGGAAAAGGAGCTTTTACAATGGCAACGATGATAGCGTATACCGCGATTGACCTCTCGGCGGAGCAGAAGCGTGCGCTCTGCGCGGGGGTGGAGAAGGGGGCGAGCGAGGCCTTCCAGATTGACATCCAGATCACGGAGCTGATGCTTATGCCGGTGATCCCTCCCGAGTGCCACGGCCCCAGTGTCAGCGGCCAGATCACCTACTTTGTGTACACCGCCCCCAACAAGACGGACGATCAAAAGCGCCGGTTGGTCAAAAATATCTACGATGCCACAATTGCCGTCACCGGCCCCCTGGGAAAGAGCAAGGTCATCGTCATTATTAAGGAGCACGCCAGCAATAACGTAGGCGTTGACGGCGTGCTGCGCTGCGATCTGTAGAGCGGCACCCGCTTGGAAAGGATAGGAATCGTATGGCCACAATTATTGGTGTGACGGGCATGGCGCTGACGGCGGAGCAGCAGAGAACCCTGTGCAAGAGCGTACCGGAGGCTGTCTGCGGCGCGTTCCATTTGGATATCAATATCAGCGCGATGATGCTGCTGCCCTCCCTGCCCGAGGAGTGCTGGGGCCCGGCGGCTGAAAATCAAATTACCTACTTTATCTACACTGCGCCCAATAAGCCTCTGGAGCAGAAGCGGGCGCTGGTGAAGGGCGTCTATGAGGCGACGAAGGCCGCCGTCGGAACCCCCCGGGAGAAGGGACAGGTTGTCGTTATTTTTAAGGAGCACGGGGATAACAATGTGGGGGTTGACGGCGTACTGCGCGTTGATGCCAAGAAAAACGGGACATTTCAGGTGTAAAAATGGGGAATATAACGCCCGCCGCCCTGGCGGCACAGTGGGAGGAGCAGGTCATTGCGGCCCGGCGATACCTCCATCAGCACCCGGAGGTGTCCTCCTGGGAGTTTGAAACCGCGCAGTATCTGTTTGACCAGCTCTCGGCCTGCGGGAACCTGACCGTCACGCGCCCCTGCCCCACGGGGGTGGTGGCCGTCCTCCGGGGGGATAAGCCGGGCCGCGTCTATGGCGCCCGCGCCGATATTGACGCGCTGCCGGTTATGGAGGCGGACGACTCCCCCTACCGGTCTGTGAACGAGGGCGTGATGCACGCCTGCGGCCACGACGGCAATACGGCCATGCTCCTCACGGCGGCAAGGATTCTCTCCCGCTGTCCGGAGGCCGTCAGCGGAACAATCAAGTTCATCTTCCAGCCCTGTGAGGAGCGCGCCGGGGGCGGCTCCAGCGAGATGATAGCGGCCGGCGTTCTGGACGATGTTGACCTGATCCTTGGCACGCATGTGGACGCGGAGACGGAGGCGGGGGATATCCGCCTCAAAAACGGCCCCACCCACTCCGCTGTCTACAGCATTGAAATTGTGATCCATGGAAAGGGGGGCCACGGCGGCTTTCCCCACCAGTGCATTGACAGCGTCAACATCGGCGCGGAGATAGTCTGCGCCCTCAACAGCGTGATTGCCAAAACGGTTGACCCGCTGAAGAGCGCCGTCATGACGGTGACTCAGTTTACCGCGTCGGAGGCGAACAACATTATTCCGGAGCGCGTAAAGCTGGGCGGCACCCTGCGCGTGCTGGACGCGGAGCTGGAGGCGCTGCTGCCCGCGAGAATCCGCGCCCTCTGCGAGGGGATTGCCGCGGCCCACGGCGCTGGGTGCGAGGTGAATTTGGAAAAGAACTTCGAGATTTTGTACAACGAGGACGCGCTGGCGGACACCGTGCGGGAGCTGCTGGGGGAGGAGCTGGGCAGGGAGCATATTTTGGACGACAAGCCGGTACTGGGCGGCGAGGACTTCAGCCTGTACCTGAGAAAAGCCCGCGGCTGCTACTTTAAGGTCGGCACCAGAAAGCTGCGGGAGGACGGGATCAGCTATCCGCACCACCACGGGCGCTTCTGCATGGAGGAGGCGGGGCTGAAAACCGGCGTTGCCGCGTGGCTGACGGTTTTGACAAAGCTGGAGGATCGCTTAAACGAAAAGGAGGGCAACAGATGAAGTACATGGAGATTGGCAGGTCCGGTATCCGCGCCTCGGTCATTACGTTCGGCGGCATGGGGATTGGCGGCGGAACCTGGTGGAGGGGATCGGAGGATGAGGAGTCCATCCGCACGCTGCACAGAGCCTTTGATATGGGGATCAATTCGGTGGATACCGCGCCGGTATATGGGTTTGGGCACAGCGAGGAGGTGATCGGAAAGGCGATCAAGGGACGCCGCGGCGACGTTGTGATTTCCACCAAGTGCGGACTGTGGTGGGAGGACGGGGAGGGCAGCTTCCGCTTTGAAAAGGACGGACATATGGTCCGCCGCAATCTCTCCGCCCGCACGCTGCGCATAGAGCTGGAGAACAGCCTGCGCCGCTTGGGCACAGATTATATTGACATCTACTATACCCACAATCCCACCTGCCCGCCCTTTATCACGCCCTATGAGGAGACCCTGGGCACGCTGATGGACTTCAAAAAAGAGGGGAAAATCCGGGCAATCGGGGCCTCCAACATGACGCCGGAGGAGGTTGTCAGTTATACCGGCTGCGGCGATGTGGATATCATCCAGGGGCGCTACAGTATGCTCTCCCGGGGGCCCGAGGGAGAGGGCGGCCTGCTGGAGCAGTGCCGCGAGATGGGCATGTCCTTCCACGCCTATCAGCCGCTGGAGCGGGGCCTGCTTACCGGAAAGATTGGCGGGGACTACGTGGTGCCCGCCGGCGACGCCCGGGAGGGGGATCCCTGGTGGTCCGCCGAAAAGCGCCCCAAGGCGCTGGCGTTTGTGGAGGCGCTGCGGGAAATTGCCGCGCGGTACGGCTGTCCCCTGTCCAACCTGCCGCTCGCGTATCTGCGCGGGCAGGGCGATGATATCAACGTGATCTGCGGGGCCCGCCGCGTTTCTCAGATTGAGGAAACCGCGCTCGCGGCCGATCTGACGCTGGCGGAGGCGGATCTCAGGGAAATTCGTAAGCTGGCGGATGAATTGCAGTAAAAGAGAGGGTTTTTATCGGAAATATTGTTGCAAACGCATTGCCTGGGTGGTAAGATTCAAGGGAAAGACGCCGTATGCGGAATGCCATACGGCAATATCCAGAGAACAGGTGGATGGAACATGTTGATTGAATTGATGCCTTACCAGAAGGAATTATCCGCGTTCGCCCTCGTGATGAAGCGTTTGCTGAATATTGATATCGTTATCGTGGACCGATGGCTTTCTCAGCTGATTAACACCTTTGAATACCTCCATAAGCCCGTGGATGTCCGGATCAATTCCGTTGTCGGCAGTATTATTGTGACAGGGAAGCCGCAGGTGGTTGCGAACCGCTACGGCTTTAAGGCCTGCATGACCTGTCAGGACTACCAGACCTGTGAGCTGGAGAGCATGGTAGGCGTACCGCTGCTGTCGGAGGACAACTGTGTGGGCGCGGTGCTGGCGCTTATCAGCGGAAAAAGGGCAAACCTGCTGGTCAACCACGCGGACGATCTGGTTTCCTTTTTGACCGAGATCGGGCATCTGATTGTCAAAGAGCTTCAGGCGGACGCGATGGGCGAACAGATTCGCCAGTTCTGGCCGCAGACCGCCCATGTGTTTGATCTGCTGTCGGACTGCCTTGTCTTTACGGACGATGAAAACCGGGTTCAGTTTGTCAACAGGAGCTTCACGCAGTGCTTCGGCGTCCGCCAGGAGGACCTTTTGGACAGATCGCTGAACGCGGCGCTGGGAAAATACCGCGCGGTGCCCGGTGATGTCAAATTGCAGCCGGAGGAGCTCTACGTGGGGGAGAGCGGCGCCGTCATGCAGCTTGTATCCCTGGAGGAGGTGCAGCTGTCCTGCGGCTACACAAAAATGTACCGCTTTCAGGAGCTGGATGTCGCGCGGCTGCTCCGCCGCTCCAAGCCCTACGGCGCGAAGGCGAAGCACGCTTTTTTCTGGGGCGTCAGCCCGGAGATGCGGGCCGCGGAGTATGCGGCCACAACGGCGACAAAAAACAAGCTGCATGTGCTGGTGGAAGGAAGCTGTCCGGAGCAGAACCGCGAGCTGATTAAAATGCTCAGCCGCTATGCGCCGGAGGAGGATATGAGTCCGGTGATTCTGGACTGCTCCATTGACGCGGAGGAGCTGCGGCATCTGCTCTTTGGCAACGGCATCAACAAGCCGGCGATGCTCTGGCCGGCGCGCAAGAGCGCCCTCTGCCTGGTGCATATCAACCACATGCCCCTGTATCTGCAAAAGAGGCTGTACGCCTTTCTGATTGACTGCCAGGTTAACGGCGGCTTGGGGAGTAAAATACGGATTTTCGCGACCAGCGACTGTAATTTGGCCCCGCTGTGCGAGCAGGGCCGGTTCTCGGAGGATCTGCTCCACATGATCGCCCAGAACCACATAATCATTCCGGAAATCAAAAACCATCGGGAGGATATCGAGTTCTATTTCCAGAAATTTGTCTCCGAATTTTCGGCGATCTATGGCACCGGACCCATCACGGTTGTGCCGGAGTTTTTTGACGCGCTGGAGCAGAGCGATGTGAAGCTTGACTATATCTCGCTGCGCGAGATTGCGGAGCATCAGATCGCGAATCTGGATGGGGCGTCGGCGATCACGCCAGCGTCGCAGGTGACGCGGCAGTATCTCTCCTACAACGGCGGCAAGGCGGAGCAGCTTGCGCTGGAGAGCCAGATTCGCGGCTTGATGAAGCAGGGCTGTCAAAAGGCCGAAATCGCGGCGCAGCTGGGCATCAGCCGCGCAACGCTCTACCGCTGGATTAAAAAATACAACCTCTCGGACTAAGCGGCGGATTTCCGGACGCGGCCGCAGGGCGGCTGCGGGAAGGAAAGGGACGATACACATCATGATGAAAAAATTTGTAAACGCACATGAGAATGTGACAAGAGAATCGCTGGAGGGGTTCACCGCCTGCTTTTCAAGGGACTACCGCCTGCATCCCGGCGTCAACGGCGTAATCTCGCGCCGCCGCCGCGCCGGGAAGGTGGCCCTTGTCATCGGCGGGGGCTCCGGACATGAGCCGATGTTCAGCGGCTTTGTGGGCAGAGGGCTCGCCGACGCGGCCGCCTGCGGCAGTATTTTTGCCTCGCCCGATCCCAAGACGGTCTATCAGACGGCGCGGGCCGTGGAGAGCGGCAGGGGGGTCCTGTTTCTCTACGGCAATTACGCCGGTGACAGCTTGAATTTTGACATGGCGGAGGATATGCTCCGGGCCGAGGGGATCCCCAGTGCCCATGTGCGGGTGCGGGACGACTGCGCGTCGGCGCCGCCGGAGCGGATGGGGGACCGCCGGGGAATCGCTGGCGATGTTTTTGCTGTCAAGGTGGCTGGCGCGGCCTGCGACGCGGGGCTGGAGCTGGATGAGGTGGTCGAAATCACGGAGCACGCCTGTGATAATCTCAGGACCATCGGCGTGGCCGTCTCCTCCGCCCATATTCCTGGGGCGGCGGAGCCCATCTTCACCATGGCTGACGATGAAATGGAATATGGCATGGGCATCCATGGGGAAAAGGGGATCCAGCGCACGAAGCTGGAGCCGGCGGACGCGGTTGCGGAGACGCTGTATGCGCAGCTGAAAAAGGAGCTGAATCTGTCCGCTGGGGAGGAGATCTGCGTCCTGGTGAACGGCCTTGGAAGCACCACCCTTATGGAGATGAGCATTGTCTACCGCCGCCTCCGGCAGCTGTTTGACCGCGACGGCGTTATTGTCCATGACGCGGATCTCAACAGCTACTGCACGACCTTGGAGATGGGGGGACTGTCTGTTTCCATACTCCGGCTTGACGAGCGGCTGAAGGCGTTTTTCGACGCCCCGTGTGCCAGCCCTTTCTATACAAGGGGCATCTATCAGGAGGCGGACGCCCCCTGCGCGGACGAGGAGCCGGGGATGGAGGCGGAGGAACCGCCTGCGGCGTATGACCGGCAGGCCGGACTCCGCTACATAGCCGCGCAGAGCGGAATGGGGGCCGAGAAGCTGGATTTCCGGACGGCAAAGGCGATGCTGCTGAGGGTGGCGGACGCGGTGATCGACGCTGAGCCGATGCTCACGAAAATTGACAGCGACATTGGAGATGGGGATCACGGCATCGGCATGAAGGGCGGACTGAAAAGGGCCCATACGGAGCTGATGCTGCTGGATGATAGTGAAAACGCCTATGCGCCCTTCTCCGCGGCGGGCAGCGCCATGCTGATGAACATGGGCGGTGCGTCCGGCGTTATTTTTGGCAGTATGCTGATGGCCGGGGCGGCGGACCAGCCCCCGAAGGCGGCTCTCACCGCGCAGGATTTTGCGGAGATGATGGGGCGGTCCCTGGAGGCGATCCAGAGCCGCGGCCATGCGCAGGTCGGCGACAAAACCATGGTAGACGCTCTGTCTCCCGCAGTGGACGCCATGCGGCGCTGCGCGGGGCAGGGGATACCGGTGATGCTGCGGGCAGCGGAGCAGGCTGCTCACGCGGGAATGGAGAGTACAAGGAATTTTGAGGCAAAATTCGGCCGCGCGAAGACCCAGGGGACAACCATCGGCCTCCAGGACGCCGGCGCCGCCAGCGTGTGGGTTATATTCAAGGCCATGGCCGATTTTGTGGAGTCTTTGCGGTGATATTCTGAAAAGGATGGAGAAGGTGGAATGAAAATTCTTTTTGGCTGTGATCCGAACGCGGCGGGAATGAAAAAGAGCTTGATAACCGTGGCGGAGCACCTGGGCCATGAGGTGGTGGATATGGGGAGCGACGACCCCATCTATGCCAACACCGCGATTGCGGTTGCGCAGGCTGTGGCCTCCGGCCAGGGGGACCGGGGGGTGCTGCTGTGCGGCACCGGCCTTGGGATGTCCATTGCCGCGAACAAGGTCAGGGGGGCGTACGCCGCGCTCCTCTCGGATGTCTATTCCGCGCAGAGAGCCGTCCTCAGCAATAATTCCAATATTGCCTGCCTGGGCGCGCTTACAATGGGGGGAAAGACTGCGGAGGAGCTGCTCAAAACCTGGCTGGGGCTGACCTTTGATCCCAACAGCCCGTCCGCTCCAAAGGTTGCCCGCTACTGCGAGTATGAAGCGGGCTGCGGTTAAGGGACGGGGATACGGATATGGGCAGGCAGAAAAAAATATATCTCGGCACCAATACCAAAATGTATAAAACCATCTCCCAGACACAGCAGTTTTTAACAGAGCTTAGACGCTTGACGAAAGATATTCCCAGAGACAGGCTGGAGCTGTTTGTCCTCCCGTCCTTTACAGCCCTCTACCATGCGCGGCAGTGTGTGCCGCCGGAGGAGATCCATTTGGGCGCGCAGAACATGGGGTGGGCGGAGGAGGGTCAGTTCAGCGGGGAGATTTCCCCGCTGATGCTGAAGGAGCTTGGGATGGAGCTGGTGATGATCGGCCACTCCGAACGGCGGCATACGCTGCTGGAAACCGACGCTATGGAGAATAAGAAGGTCCTCTGCGCCCTGCGGCACGGCCTTACGCCGCTGCTGTGCGTCGGTGAGACCGGAGCGGAAAAAGCGCTGGGGACGGCGGACGAGGTGCTGCGTATACAGCTGAAAACGGGGCTTCGCGGCCTGCTGCCGGAGCAGGCGGCCAATGTTTGGATCGCGTATGAGCCTGTGTGGGCCATCGGGGTCAACGGCGTTCCCGCCTCCAGGGAGTACGCGGGGGAGCGGCACGACGCCATCAGAGCCTGCGTAAAGGAGCTGTTTGGGGAGAAGGCCGGTTATGAGATGCCTCTGCTTTACGGCGGCAGTGTCGATCAGGAGAATGCCTTGGGGCTGATTCAAATGCGGAATATTGACGGCCTGTTTATTGGCCGCAGCGCGTGGCAGGCGGAAGGATTTTTTCAAATTATTTGCAGTGTGATGTCCTTGAACCTGGAGGAATAACGGCTGGCTCTGCCTCAAAAAAGGCATAATCCGCATCCCAATGGAGCGGCTGTTTCCTCATAATGCAAATCAATCCTTTCCTATGAATATGGCAGAAGCTTAACAGAGGCCCCTGTACCGAAACAAGTACAGGGGCCTGGTTGCCTTTTGCGTTTTGGCATGGTATAATAGCGCATCACGGACATGGAGGAGCTGGCAATGGTCAATATTCACATTTTCCACAGTGTTTCTGCGGGAAGCTTGTTGGCGGGGCAGCAGCTTCCGCCCGAAGCAAGCGGCTTGGGAGTATACTTCCATCTTTATGAGAATGCAGATCGCCCGTTTTATATCGGCATTTCCGATGATATGGCGGGCAGGAATCGGAAGCATTTGGAAAATTATCAAAAAAAGCGC
>CATIYU010000244.1 GCA_949739085.1 uncultured Eubacteriales bacterium
CGCGCCCAGGAGCATGGGCATCAGCCGGCCATTCTCTTTGAGAACCACGGCATCGATACCCGCTACAGAGGGCCGCTGTCTGTTGCGCCCACGATGTCCGCCCGGATGGGTACTGGCGGTAATAATACCGGGCTGGTCTTGCAGGAGCCGGAGGCCATCTGTATTTCCGGCAATGCCATAGATCGCCAGCCCCACAACGGCGGCAACGGGCCAGGAATTCAGACGGACTTGGCATATACCCTGACTGCCACAGACCACCATGCGGTTTTCGCCCGGCAGCGGGCGGATAAATTCCTGAAAAGCGATGTGGCGTCTACTGAAAGTGCCCGCCAGCACAAGGACGCTACTGATTTGGTGCTTCAGCCGGATAATGACGGTCCCGCCATCCAGCTCATCCGCAGGCTTCTTCCGCTGGAATGCGAGTTGCTGCAGGGGTATCCTCCTGGTTGGACCGATCTCCCCGGCGCGTCCGACTCCGCCAGATATAAATCGCTTGGGAATAGTGTTGCGGTGCCTTGTGTGGAGTATCTTATGCAAGGAATCGCGCTGGCGCTGCGGGCGGAGAAGTAACCTTGTTGCTTATGCTTCCTTTCCCGCGCTATCTTCGTTGGTTTTGGTCATAGCTTTGTGCCGGAACATTCGGTATACTTTGCCTTACAAATCGGGAAAGGAGCAAAATATTATGGAGCCGCAAAAGAATCTCTGTGCTCAGATTCCGCTCTCCCTCCATGCAAAGGTACGGGAGGAGCAGGAAAAGGCTGGCTTGCCCCTGAGTGCATATATCACACAACTGCTGACAGATTATTTCGAAAACGATAGCCGAAAAGGAGACAGAAACATGGAATTTACAAAAACATTAGCATTTCAGATCCCCGAAGAGCTGTTCAACCGGATCAAGGAGCACCTGGAGCGGGAAAAACAGCGCACTGGAAAGCGGCTCACCCAGCGGGACTTCGTCATCGGTCTCATCGAGCGGGAGCTGGAGACGGCTGAGCGGCGGGATGCGCAGGATGAAGCGGAACCGCCTAACGCCGCGACCGAACCGGAGGATGGCGGAGAGCAGGAGTAAGCAGAGGAGGGCCGCCGGGAAGGCGGCCCTCAGACGTTGGAGGTGATTACAATTTTTATCTACCCTGACAACCTGACCGCAAAGGCAACGCTGTGGCTGTGGGAGCTGAAGGATCTGGCGGTGGTGGGCGTGGGGCTTTTGCTCTCTGTCCTGGCGCTGGCCTCCTGGGGCTTCCTGCTGCCTCTGGTGCTGACAGTGCTCTACGCTTTCCTCAGCATCCGCATGGAGGACGCCAGTATCTTGGATTTCCTACGAAACGCCGTCTGCTTTTTGCTTGTCCACCAGCAGAAATACGAATGGAGGGAGCGGCATGAATAGAAAACAGAAGAAGGAACGGAAGCGGCTGCTGTCCACGCGGCAGCTCATGGGGATAGACCAGTTCACGGGAAACGGCCTGAAGCTTGGCCGCAGAGAGCTGGTCTATTTTTTGATCCAGCCGGACAACCTCTCGGTACTCTCCGCAGAGGGCATCCGTGGGAAGGTCATGGCGCTGACCAACCTTCTGCGGGGCGTGGAGTCCGTCCGCCTGCTGGCGCTGGACTCCCGCGAGTCCTTCCAGAGCAACAAGGACTGGTATCGCTTGCGGATGGAGCGGGAGACGCTCCCCGCCCTGCGTGAGCTTCTGCGGCAGGACGCCGCTCACCTGGACCATATCCAGGCTGGAACTGCCTCTGCGCGGGAATTTGCCCTAGTGTTTGAGCTGGACCGCCAGAAGGAGGAAAACTCCCGCACGCAAGTGGCCCGGCTGGAAAAAGGCGTCCGGGATCAGGGCTTTTATGTCCGCCGGGCGGGAGAGCAGGACATCATGCGGCTGCTGGCGGTTTACTACCAACAGGATGTGACAACGGAGATTTTTGATATGATTGACGGCGAGAGGGTGGTGAGCACAGATAGCTAAGAAAATGCAGAAGAAAAAAGCGCCGGAGCCTCAGCCCAAGGATTTTCTGGACATGATTGCTCCTGCAGCGGTGAAGTTTAATACAGATCACTATATCCTGGGCGGCGCATACCACTGCGCCATGGCGCTGCGGGGATACCCTACCGCCACCGAGGAACTGGCGCTCCTGAGCCAGCTGGGAGAGCGCAGCGGTGTGACCCTCTCCGTTTACATCCGGAGAGTCACAGCGGCGGAGGAGCAGAAAATCATCCAGAATGCCGCCAACCGTAGCCGCTTTGAGCGCGGCAGCACCAACGATATGAAGCAGACCATCACGGCGGAAGCCAACCTCCAGGATGTGGCCACCCTGGTGACCACCATGCACCGGAACCGGGAGCCGCTGATGCACTGCGCAGTGTACATCGACTTGGCGGCGAAGGATTTGGAGGGGCTTCGCACCCTGCGGGATGAGGTAAGCAATGAGCTGGTGCGCTCCAAACTGGCCTATGACCGTCTCCTGCTCAAACAGCGGGAGGGCTTTCTCTCCGCCAACCCGGCGGGGCGCGCTTCCCTCGGTACGCAGTTCGAGCGGGTACTGCCCGCATCCTCGGTGGCAAACCTCTATCCCAACAACTACTCCGGCAAAACAGACCCCCAGGGCTTCTACGTTGGCAAGGACAAGTATGGCAGCAACATCATTGTGGATCTGGACAGGAGAGCGGATGACAAGACCAACGCCAGTATGCTGATCCTGGGCAACTCCGGCCAGGGCAAGAGCTATCTGCTGAAGCTGCTGGTCTGTAATCTGCTGGAGTCCGGGAAGTCCGTGATCTGCCTTGATCCGGAGCATGAGATGGGCGAACTTTGCGCCAACTTGGGCGGCTGTTTCGTTGACCTCATGACAGGCCAGTACTGCATCAACCCCTTGGAACCCAAGGTATGGGATGTGGACGGCGAGGACGATCCGGAGGCTCCCGCCGCATTCAGAGAGCAGTCCCGGCTCAGCCAGCACATTTCCTTTCTGAAGGATTTCTTCCGCTCCTACAAGGATTTCACCGACCGGCATGTGGACACCATTGAGCTGATGCTGGAGAGGATGTACAGCAAGTTCGGCATCAACAACAATACCGACTTCTCCAGGCTGCGTCCGGTGGACTGCCCCATCCTCTCCGATCTCTACAAGGTGATTGAGGATTCCTACCAGCACTATGAGAACGAGAAGAACCCGCTGTACCCCAAGGACCTGCTCCAGGAGGTGCTGCTGGGACTGCACTCCATGTGTAAAGGTGCGGAAAGTAAATTCTTCAACGGCCCCACCAATATCACCTCCAACCGGTTCCTGGTCTTCGGCGTCAAGGGACTGCTCCAGGCCAGCGGCAGTGTGAAGAATGCCATGCTGTTCAATGTGCTGTCCTACCTCAGCGACAAGCTGTTGACTGAGGGGAATACCGTGGCCTCGGTTGACGAACTCTACTTATTCCTCTCCAATCCGACTGCTATCGAGTACATCCGCAACTTTATGAAGCGGGTGCGAAAGAAGGATTCCGCTGTGCTGCTGGCCAGCCAGAACATCGAAGATTTCACCCTTCCCGGCATTGCCGAGCTGACAAAGCCCCTGTTCTCCATCCCCACCCACCAGTTCCTGTTCAACGCCGGGTC
>CATIYU010000245.1 GCA_949739085.1 uncultured Eubacteriales bacterium
GCGGGCTGCCGGTCCTTTTTTGTCACCTGGGCTGTTTCCGCCGTTTTCAGCGTATAAGCGTATAGTAGTCTGTCTCCTTCGCCGCTATGTAACCGTCCGGCTCATAGAGCACATCGGGTGCCGCTTCCAGGGCCATCAGAATAGGGCTCCTGCTCCGGATCACCGTACCGATTGCAGTATTTGCCGCCAGCCTATCCGCCAGGATCACCGCCGGGGCGTCTCCATCCTGGGTGATGGACCCGCCGGTGAGGTTCAGCACCGCGCCGTTCTTCACCACCAGGGACGCGCCGCCGGTGAGCGTCAGGCTCTGTCCATCGATCATGCTCAGGGTGTAGCCGCTCGTCACTTCCACGGATTTATCCAGCGTAACAGCTCCGTGGACAGTGACTGTATCGGGTTCTGTTGTACTCCCTGTGCGCTGGTACACCACGCCCGTCCAGCCGGATGTGCTTGCCTTGGCTGTTGACGACCCAATGCCGGGAGCGGCCGCGCCGCCGTTGCCCGCAGCGGCGTCAACGACGCAGCTGCCGTTTACCATGATATTGGTGCACGTGACGCTGCCGTACCCGCTGCCGATCCCCGGACTGTTATCTCCTCCCAGGGCGGCAACCTGGGCCGCCCCGGAAATGGTGATGCCCTGGCAGCTCTCATAATAGCCGCTGCCGATGCCCGCGCCCGATTTACCGCCGCTCGCGGTCAGCTTCCCCGCGCCATCGATGGTCAGGCTCCCCGCCGTCCCGTTCTTTTGCAGGCCGGCCAGATTCTCGGACCTGGTCACCAGCCTGTTTTCCTGCCCCTCCGCCAGGGTAATGGTTACGCTCCCTGTACTGTCGTCCGCGATCTGGAGGGCGGGACGGCTCGTGGCGGCGCTGGCCGCGATATTCACCCCCGCCAGAGTGAGGTTGGCGCTGACCCCTGTATCGATCAAAATGGTGTCGGTGTCAATCGGTACATTCGGATCCATATTCCGGATGGTCATGGGCGTGCTGGTCAGAATCCTCAGGACACCGCCGTCCGGGGCGAGATCGTCGTACCGGAAGTCCGTCCCCTCCTTGCCGCCGGTAATGTAAAACGCCCCCGTCCGGACAAGCACGGCGAGATGGTAGTAGCCGTCGCCGCTTTGACTGGCTGAAAAACCATCCATGGAGGATAGCAGGTTTTCGTTCTTTCCGCGGACTACTCCGCTCTCGAAACGGATATCCACAGGGCTGTCCCAGCTGATGGCCTTGCCGTCGGCTTTATTGCTGGTGATTGTCCCTCCGTCGAGATATATCTCTACCAGGGCTCCTCCCGACACGGACAGCGCAGCGTCCTTGTCAGACACAAGCTCCCCGCCAAGCAGGGAGATCTCTCCGTCTGCGCTGGTGCTTAACGCACCGTTGATCGTGCCTCCCTCCATCGTAAAGCTGCTGGAGCGGCAGGTGATATCGCCGGTGATTGTACCGTCTGACATTACAAATGTACCGCTGCTGACAGAAACAGCGCCGTTGACTGTGCCGCCGGTCACGGTGAGGCTGACTGTGTCAATACTGCCGTTGACTGTGCCGCCGGAGATTTTGATAGAATGGCAGGCGGCTTGGCCTCCGCCTATGCCGGATACATCGCCGCCAGCGGCTTCCAATGTTCCGTTTCCCTGGATTGTCAGCGTACCGGAATTTGAATCTCCGGCCTTTTCCAGTCCCGCATGATCTTTTGCGCCCTTCAGCACATTATCCCCAACTAAGGTAATGCTGACATCCCCGGCACTGCCCAGCTCAACCGCAAGGGCAGCGGCCTGCCCCGTGACGCTTTGATCAATCTTCACTCCATTCAGCGTAATATCGGCGTTCACTCCATCGGCCACCAGAATCCGATCAGCGGCAGTTGCTGTCCCCGGCGTTTTCATGGCGATCGTCACGGGCGTGGGGCCTGTGATGGTCAGAACATTACCGGCGTAAGTATACACCGTTCCCGTACTGGTGACAGCGAAATCCCCCGCTTCCACGGCCGCAGGTCCCGGCGGCACCGCCGGGCCGGTATAGATCAGGCTGTAGTATCCCTGGGCATCCGCCCCGGCGGACACGCTCCACTCCGGCACCCCGGCAGTCAGCTCAAACCGCTTCGCCAGCACCCGCGCCCCCTGGGTCAGGGTCATGCTGCCGGTGTTAGAGAGCGTTCCCTCCACAACGGTTCGCCCGGAGGCGGTGACGCGCAGAGTGCTGCGGTTGATGAGGTCCCTCCCCACCCGCAGGGTGTTGGCGCTGTTGACCGTCACCGTTCCGGCGGCGTTGTCCAGGCTGTCCCGGAGGTCCGTAGTGCCGTCCACGTTCAGCCCGCCCCGGACCTGAGCGGGGACGCCCCGCTCCAGGGTCAGCGTTTTACCGGGGGCCACATCCATATTGATGCCGATCTCCAGCGTATTTCGGGCCGGATCCGCCCCCGGGGAGACGATCACCTGCCGGACGCCGGGCCGGTTCAGGGCCTGCTGAACCTCCATATCCGTCACAGGCATGGTCAGCCGCACAATATCCGAGGCGGGGCCCGTCCCAGGGGCCGTCCCGCCTCCGGAGTCCCGGTCCTCCGGCACCGGATCCGTCTCCGTCCAGACCGGATCCCTGGAGACATTCCGGTCCTGGCTTTCCGCCAGCTCCTCCTGCTCCCGGAGCTTTTCGGCAGTCTCCGCCTGGTCCCGCTCCAGCCGCTCCTGGGCCTGCTCCTCCGTCAGGTCCCGCAGATCCAGGCCGGAATCCTGGTAGATTTTCTCGCACATGGGGCCGTCCCCCACCAGCTCCTTGAGGACAAAGCCGTCGATGTCCGCCTCGATAAACTTCTCTGGAACAATATCGCACCGCTCCCCGTCCCTCTCCTGGTCGTAGACGGTGAACCGGGCGCTCTCCCCGCCGGAGAGGGCGGTGGTCTTGGACTGGCCGGAGATGGGGTCGGTGACGGTACACCAGACCGTGCCCTCCAGAACATAGACCAGGGTGTTGTACTGGTCCACCACCTTCACCCAGCCGCAGGTGCCTCGGATGCCCATTACCATAGTGGAGGTGCGGATGTTCAGCGTCTCCTGATCCTCCAGGGGCTTGGTGACGTTGAAAAAGAGGTTCCCCTTGTTGAGAAGGACCTCCAGCTTTTTGTTGTTCTTCCGCAGCTCCATCTCACTGACGGCGTCCAGCTTGTGGAGCTTCGTGCTGTCGAGCGTAATCCAGGCGTAACTCTCCGCCTCCGTGGCCACGTGATTGCCGTTGTAGAGGCGCATATCCGCCAGCTGGGTCAGGGCCTTTCCGCCGCTGTTGGTCACGGCGACCGTCCCCTCTGTTCTGCTCAGCTGCACCGCAGAGGCCGCAGCGGACACCTCCGCCGCCAGGGCCGGTGCGGCGCTCCAGCAGAGCGAGAGAGCCAGCAGCAGTGCCAGCGCTTTTTGAAACAATTTTCCCATTTTACAAGTCCCCTCCCAATCCTTTCCTCTCTATAGTAGCAGAAATTTCTTGGAATAACAAGGAGGAATTTTGCCGGGGAGGGTGCAATTCCGAAACAAAATACAGCGGACGCTGCCTCATTGGCAGTGTCCGCTGTATGCTGTTTTGCTTTTCAGGAGAGGCCCGTGAACTGGCGGTTGTA
>CATIYU010000246.1 GCA_949739085.1 uncultured Eubacteriales bacterium
ACCTTTTGTCCTCCGGTCGCGCTCACCCGGCGGCACTTATTTCCCACAGATTCTCTTTGGCGCAGATGCAGGATGGGCTGGACATTATGCGGAACAAAACAGAGCCGTATATTAATAAAATGATTATAGTTCTGGCTTAAGCGGTTCTAACATGACTCTATCCGGGACTTAATATGCGATACAGGGCAGAACGTCCGCATGGGAGTTCTGCCCTGTAAACTATTTGTAACAAATGCCGCAGCGTGTATAGCCATTGGCCTGCGCCTCCTCCTCAGACACAAACCAAATTTCATTCTCATACAGAATATTCTGAGCGGCCATGCAATCCCCGCTGTGATATTTGTCAGACGCATCGCTTGCCAACAGACATCCGGCTCTCCACTGGCTGTGGGGAGACCCCCCGGAAGACGAGCCGTCCCCGGTCCCGCCGGTGTCCGGAGAGGGCAGCGCCGTATCAGATGTGCCGCCGTCCGGCGGAAGCTGGGGCCCCGCCACAGAGCCACCGTCGTTTCCATCCTGTACGGTGTTGGAGGTCTCTGTGGGCGGGAGCTGGGGCCCGATGCTGATGGGCTCGTCCGCGGTCTGTTCGCCGGGCTCATTGGCGGGCGGCGGCTCCTCCTTGGGCGGCTCGCTTTTTTCCGGGGTCGTGGTGGCGTGGGAAACCCGTTCCTGCGGGGGCTCCGGCTCCGCCGCCTGGGCTTCGTAGGAAATCTCCCCGTTCAGAAAGGACAGCAACGCGGCGTCGTGGTCCGCGCCGTCCAGCACGTGCAGCGCCAGCGCGGCGTCCCCCTGGCCGCAGGCGACGGCCAGCTCCTGTAGGGATGCCGCCAGCTCTTGGGCATTGGCTTTATCGCTCTCCCAGCTCTCCCGGTGGGAGAGACTGCCCGCCAGACCGTCCATCCAGAGGTTCACCGTGACGGTGCTGCCGTCGTGGGTAACCTCCTTGCCGCTGCAATTGCCGGAGAGAGTGACGTCAATGAGGGCGCAGAGCGCGTCCAGCGAGAGGGAGGCCAGCTCCTCGCTGCCGATGGGTTCGCCGGCGGCTGGGTCCGGGCTGGCCTGCTGAACGTCCGCCGCTGGGTCCGGACCGCCCAGGAGGCCGGGAAGCCCGCCCACAGCCTCCAGGTATATGCCCCCGCCCATCACAGCAAATCCCAGCAAAAACAATACGGCGGGAAAAACAAAAGACTTGCTCTTCAGATACGAAATAACCATCCAAGCTATGCCCGCAAGGGCGAGAAGCAGGCCCGCGCCGCCTATGGCCAGAAACATAAGGAGCCCTCCTTTTCTCTTTTACTGAAAGCATCGCTTAGCGCAAGCGCTGTATTGAGAGCATCTGACTGGGGTGCCCTCGCTGGGCCGGGACCCACCCGGCCTGTATCGGGAAATATTTTACCATATCTGCGTGCTGGCAGCAAGCGGGAGGTGGATATTTTTTTCAAGCGGGCGCCGCACAGTCCCGTTTCCCTTGGCAGGAACCGAGGGAACGTTGCATCCGGCAGCGCAACCCGGACCTAATTCCCCTTCTATGCGCGGGAAAATACCCCCCCCAAATCTAAAGAGAGAGTCTCGCTTATGCGCCTGCTGGTTTCCCGGGAGCGCACAAAAAATGCCGCAAAACCCTATTCTTTTGCAGTGATTTGTGATATCATAGCCGGTGAGGAGGGCAGTCATGATTGAAATAACTGGTAAATTTAACACCGCGAAAATTTTTACCGATGTGGTGGACGAAGCCTCTATTGCACAGGTGCTGGCGCTCTGCAACCAGGAGTTTACCGCTGGCAGCCGGATCCGGCTGATGCCGGACATCCATGCCGGGGCGGGATGCACAATTGGGACGACCATGACGGTTGCTGGTAAAGTGGTCCCGAACCTGGTGGGAGTCGACATCGGCTGCGGTATGGAGACCGTCCGGATTCGGGAAAACCATCTGGAGCTTCAAAAATTGGACAAGCTGATATATGAAAAAATCCCCTCTGGATTCAACATTCGGGATAAGATCCACCGGTATGCGGACCGGATAGATTTGGAGGACCTGTTCTGCGCCAAGCACGTGGATTTGCTCCGGGCCCAGCGGAGCGTCGGGACGCTGGGCGGCGGGAACCACTTCATCGAGGTGGACCGGGATGAGGAGGGGAACCTATATGTGGTCGTCCACTCCGGAAGCCGCCACCTGGGGAAAGAGGTGGCCGCTTACTACCAGGAGGAGGGCTACAGAGCTCTCAACAGAACCGATGATGCCTCCCTCCAGCAGGTGATTGCGGAGATGAAAGCCTCTGGGCGGCAAAAAGGGATTCAGAGGGAGCTGAAACGCCTAAAGAACCTGAAGCAGACCAGCATCCCCCGGCCCTTGGCCTACGTCTCCGGGGCTCTGTTTGAGCAGTATATCCACGATATGAAAATTGTCCAGGAGTTTGCTCAGGTGAACCGGCAGGCCATGATGGACGAAATTGTCAAGGGCATGAAGCTCCATGTGGCGGGGCAATTCACAACGGTGCACAACTATATTGACACGGATGCCATGATTTTACGCAAAGGCGCGGTATCCGCCAAGGCCGGGGAGCAGATTTTAATTCCTATTAACATGAGAGACGGCAGCCTGATCTGCCTGGGGAAGGGCAACGAGGATTGGAATTGCTCCGCCCCCCACGGAGCCGGGCGGCTGATGAGCCGGGCACAAGCGAAACAGTCCTTTACTGTGTCGGAGTTCAAAAAGCAAATGTCGGATATCTACACCACGTCCGTAAGCTCCTCCACGCTGGACGAATGCCCCATGGCCTACAAGAGCATGGAGGATATTGTGGAAAACATTGGGCCAACGGCCAGCATTGTGAAAGTGATAAAGCCGGTCTATAATTTCAAGGCTGGCGAGTAAGCGGATGGATGGGAGAGAAAAAAACACCGGCTAACTAGAAACGGTGAGAGGCGGCGCTCTGCGCCGCCTCTCTATCCTTCTTATGGCCGTCCTTTTAGGGCCTAATGCGCCGTGTCCACGTATATGATGCTGGAGTCTCCCCTCCGGGCCTGCTCCAGAACGGCCTGGGACAGCATTTGGAAGGACTTGTGGGAGGACGACGCCCCCGTAATGGCGTCGATGCCGCCCTCGCCCTGGCCCTCCAAGAGCTGGTTGGCATAATAGCGGGTATACTCGTTGGGGTAGGTGCCGTTGGAGTGGAGCATATTTTGCATATACGCGTTGTCCCAGCTCTTGATAAAGCCGCTGGCGTTCTCCGCGTTGTACTCTACCGAGACAATGCGCCCGCCCTTTACCAGGATGGTGATGTATTCCCTCCAGCCGTGGCTGAACGCGGCGGCCTGGGCGGTATAATAGCCGTCCTGAAGCTCCGCCGGACTTCCGCAGGCCGCCAGCAGCGAGGCGGTAAGGAGCAGGCTCAACAGCAAGGTCACTATCCGTTTCATGGCTTCTCCTTCAAAATAAATTTCCGGACCTGGGACTGGAGCGCCCCGGCCTCCTTTGCCAGGGAGCTGCTGGACCGTTCGGTCTCCTCTGCGTTTTGCAGGTTGCGGTCCGCGACGGCGGAGATGGCGGCAATGCGCTCCTCCATAGAGGCCAGCGCGGTTTCCTGC
>CATIYU010000247.1 GCA_949739085.1 uncultured Eubacteriales bacterium
AGTGCGGTCAATCGTTTCATGGTATACCTCCGGGGCGACAGGAATCGCCAAAATTTTGCCCCTTTAGTGTATCACGAAAACGGTAACAAACCAACTGCTGATCAGCCGGAAATTGTAACAATCTCATTACAAATTTTGGAGGGCTCTACTCCTCCAGCCACGCCTCCCGGAAATCCTCCAGGCAGTCGTCCAGATTATCCTCGATGAGCTTCTCCCACCGCTCCTGGGGGGCCAGCTCCAGGGAGGCGGCGAACATCCGCTCCCGCACGTCGCAGTCCCGGTGGCCCAGCCAGAAGGAGACCTCCTGTCCGTCCGGGATTACGTCCACATAGAAGCCCTCCCCAGCGTGGAAGCGGGTGGTCATGATGGTGGTCTTGCGCATGAAGTATGCCCTCCTTTATTCTTCCCGTGGATGGGTGATCTGGTGCTTATCTTTATTAGGAGTTTGTGCTATATCTCATGTTGATAGTGTTGTCCGGGTAGACCTCGTTTTTCAGAATAGCGGCGATGGTGCTCTCCGACCAGTCGCAGGGATTTTCCAGGTTCATTGTGAAATGTGGTACCCCCAATTTCCGATAGGTGTAGACAGAGGGACACGGGCATTGTTTGCTTTTCATTCCGGGCGATTTGGCTGGCCCCCAAGCGTTCCCCGTGCTCAGCCTTGGCCTTGAACGCGGGTACATAGCAGCTGTTATCCGCTACTATTATACATACTTTCGCAGTTTAGAGCAATGGATTTTCGGGAATTCATGCTGAATTTCTCCTGTTCCCGCTCGATCGGGTCAAGTACAGCGCCCATTTCACTCTTGCCCGCAAACTGGCTGGAGATGTGATAGGTCATACCATAGGCCCGTTGTCAATACACTTGCCTACCCGAGATATACTCTGTGTCATCCCGACTGCGGCCAGCTTGTCGTGGAACACCCTAACCATATCATATATTGAAAAAGCCTCTGTCTCTGTAGAGCAAGGGATGAGCATCCAGGTTGGCAGCTAGGGCCTGGTCCAGCTCCATCTTCAACAGATAGGTTTCTCATTCCAGGTGGGCGTTTTCAATCCCCAGCGTTTCTTCCGAAGTTTGTGGTATCTGGCACGCAAGACGTTTCCTCCGTTAGTCCTCCATGCTTGCCATGCCCATCTCCTGATACCGCTTTACCCAATTTCGTATTACCTGGGCCATTGTATCGTATACTTCTGAGAGCTCAGAAAAGCTCTTTCCATCTTCCAGGGTATTTTTCTGCGATGGTTATGGAGCCGCCCTGACCGGACAGATATTTCTCCATCGTCTTTTGCTGAATCGCTTCACTGTATGTCCGTTTTCGCGCATTCCCATTCTCTGAAATCGTCGAAGTTCCCTACTGTAGCGCGACAACAAAAATGAGAAACCGGCACAAAGAAAATGAGAAAAACCTAAGAAGTATTTCTGAGAAAAGCGGCAGGGCCGAAGGTGGGGAACTCCGAAGAGCTCCCCGCCTTCGGTTTTGCATGTATCAAACGGTTTGTCCCCGAAAGGAAGGGAACGAGGACAACCGTCCATACAACAAAAAAGCCTGCCTAAGCCGTTTGTCCGAGCGATTTCCTCCGGGATGCCGTTCAGGCTTGTCCTGCTGGAAGAATGAAACTTCCGTCCGCGAAAGAGCAGCTCCCCCATGGATAGATTGAGCTTCCCGGCAATGAGCTCCAGGGTTTTCAAGCTGGGATTCCCATCTTTATTCAGGTGGTTTTGCAGGGAAATTTTTCCAATTTTAAGAAGCTTGGCAAACTTATCAGTGCTCAGCCTCCTTGTCCTCCTGCATGAGAATGAGGATCAGCTTGATCCGCCCAAAGACCTCCATGCCCTCGCGGGACGAGGGAATGCGCTGCGCATCCGCCCCGTCGTAGTCGCAGAGATAGAGCTTGTCCTCCTTCGTATCCGGGTCCTCCGCCACAATGCCCAGTTCCCGGAAGTGCCGCGCCCCCTCCAGTTTGTCATTGCTCATTGCTCCTATCCGATCGTGATCTGTTTCCCGATGATGTAGGCGGCACCCACATACAGCCTGGAGAAATAGCGCTGCTCTTTGGTGTGTGAGAGCCGGGTCCGGGCGGGTTTGATTTTGTTGAGCTCATAGAGCAGCAGCTCCCGGTCATCGAGGACGATGCTGCCGCCGACGAACCGGACGTCCGCTTCCGCCCAGCGGCCCGGCTCCGGGGAGGGAATGATGGAGACCGTCTCATAGCCAAACGCTTTGGCGAGATATCGGATTCCCTCCTTGGTCCCGGCTATCTCCGCAATAATCCCCTTCATGGCCAGCCGGGTCCGGTAGACCTCCAGGGACTCCCCGCTCAGCCGGTTCATATCCCGGCCCTGCCCGTGGACGGGGAGCATCTTGTCGCTGCATGTCATGACGGAGCTCTCCTCCCGCAGGCGGAATACATCCCGCTTGCACAGGTCGAAGAGCTTTCCTGCCACTTTGAAGAAGATGTAAAACTGGTTGACGGATTTCTTTATCCACTTGAGAGGGGCATAGAAGAGAAAGAACATATACTCCCCGAATTTCTCGAACATCCTGTCTACACCCCCCGAATAGTAACGGTGATCTCCCCTGGCAGGATTACCTTCCCGCTGTCCAGGAAGTTGACGTAGGTGTCATGGATTGCCACCCGGGCCAGCTCCAACCAGCCCCCCCGCAGGCAAAGACTCTCGTCGGTCTCCGTATCGCTGTCCTCCCGGGAGATACAGCTCTCGCCGTTGGTGTTCTTCTCGGCCTTGAAGACGGTGCCCTTGGCCACCCAGATTGCCTCAGCCTGAGCGTCTGTCCGAGAGATGGTCACATAGCCCTATGCCTTCTGGGACTTTTTGGCCTCCGCTTTCGCAGCTTGATCTGGCCCCGCTATCGTACCGCCTCGCCACGAAGCCAGTAAATACCTCGTCCAGGACCCTGTTGTAGCCCAGCCGGATGGAGGCTGGGGCTCTGCGCTCCAGCTGGAGCTTGGGCCGGTACTGCTCCGTGAAGCGGAGCTTCGCCCAGTCGCAGTAGGCGTTCTGCGCGGAGTAGATCTCAATCTCGATCCCCTGGGTGAAGGAATACGCGTCTACCGCTGCTGCGATCTGCGGGTAATACAGCTCTGTCGTTTCCACCTGTGGCCTCCTAGTAGGGCAGGGCGGCGATCTTACCGACTACCGCCGTGATATCGGCGTCGTCAACCGCCGGCGACTTGCCCCGTTTTGTCTGCAGATATGTCTGGTAGTCCGCGCTCAGATCAGAGGACGCCGCCGGGGCCTGGACGGTCCCGGCGCTGCTGGAGCTCCCCGAACCACTGACAGCGGTAATTGTCTGGGGAATGCACTCCCACAGCTCCAGATTCGCGGTAAGCTGGGAT
>CATIYU010000248.1 GCA_949739085.1 uncultured Eubacteriales bacterium
GGAGACCATGGACGAGGTCTGCGGTGTGTTCCTGCACCTGTGGGATGTGGCCCACAGCGCCCCCCAGACCCTCCACGACGCCCCCACCAGGACCCCGGTCCGCCGCCTGGACGAGGTGGGCGCGGCCCGGAACCCGGTTCTGCGCTATATCCCCCATGATTAGGCGCATCCGGCTCTGCCGCACGGACTGCACAGACCCCTACCGCAATCTGGCGGTGGAGCAGTACCTGCTGGAGACCGCGCCGGAGGACTGCTGTACTCTCTATCTATGGCAGAACCGCCGCACGGTGGTCATTGGCCGCAACCAGAACGCCTGGAGGGAGTGCCGCACCGCGCGGCTGGAGGCGGACGGCGGGTTTCTGGCCCGCCGCCTCTCCGGCGGCGGCGCGGTGTTCCACGACATGGGGAATCTGAACTTCACTTTTTTGCTGAACAAGGAGGATGACAGCCGCTCCCGGCAGCTGGAGACCGTCGTGGAGGCGTGCCGGTCCCTGGGCATTCCGGCGGTGTGCTCAGGCCGCAACGACGTGCTCTCGGACGGACGGAAATTTTCCGGCAGCGCCTTCTATGAGCACAACGGGAAGCGGTACCACCACGGCACGCTGCTGGTAGACGCGGACCTGTCCGCTATGAGCCGCTACCTCAGCCCCTCCCGGGCCAAGCTGGAGGCCAAGGGGGTGGCGTCGGTCCGGTCCCGGGTGGTAAACCTTAAGGAGCTGAAGCCGGATGTCACCACAGCGGAAATGGCCGCGCGGATGGAGGCGGCGTTTCAGCGGGTCTACGGCCTGACGGCGGAGCGGATGGAGGAATCCTCCTTTGACTGGACGTACATTGACGCCCTCACAGAGCGCAACCGCTCCTGGCAGTGGATCTACGGTAGGGACATCCCCTGCTCTCTCCAGTGCGGGGACCGGTTCAGCTGGGGGGAAATCGAACTTCGGCTGGCGGTGGAGGGCGGCGCGGCTGTCCGGGTCTCGGTGTATACCGACGCCATGGACTGGGCCCTGGCCCCGGCGGTGGAGGCGGCTCTGACTGGCTGCCGCTTCCGGTTGGAGGACATGGAACAGCGTCTCCGTGCCGCCGCCCTGGAGGACGGGGTCCGGGAGGACCTGTGCCGCCTTTTGACCCGGCAGAATCTTTAAAAAGGGAGAAAGCTGTATGGAACAGTATGGATTAATCGTGACTGGAGCGGGTCCCGGCGGGTACGAGGCCGCCCTCCGCGCCGCCAAACTGGGAATCAGGACCGCCCTGGTGGAGAACCGGGACGTGGGCGGTACCTGCCTCAACCGGGGCTGCATCCCCACCAAGAGCCTGCTCCACGCCGCAGAGACCGCCTCTGGCCTGGAGCGGGGGGGCGAGTGGGGGATTGCCGGAACCCTCTCCGTGGACTTTGCTGCCGTCCACCGGAAGAAGACCGAGGTGACGGAAAAGCTCCGGGCCGGGGTGGAGGGCCTCCTCAAGCAGAAGAAGGTGGACCTTCTCCGGGGAACCGGAACCATCCTGGCCCCGGGCCGGGTGGCGGTGGACGGCGTGGAGTACGGCGCGGACAATATCCTCATCGCCACTGGCTCCGTCCCCGCCCGGCCGCCCATCCCCGGCCTGGAACACGCCATTACCTCCGACGAGGTGCTTGCGGACCAGAACCGGGTATTCTCCTCTCTGGTCATCATCGGCGGCGGGGTCATCGGCGTGGAGCTGGCCTGCGTCTATCAGGCTCTTGGCTGTCAGGTGTCCATTGTAGAGGCCATGGACCGGATCCTGCCCAACATGGACCGGGAGATCTGCCAGAACATGACCATGATCCTCAAGCGCCGGGGCGTCTCGGTGAACACCGGATGCATGGTCAGCGCTGTGGAGAAGGAGGCGGACGGCGGGCTGGCGGTCCGCTACGCCTGTAAGGACCAGCCCGGAGAAGCCCGGGGGGAAGCGGTGCTGTGCGCCATTGGCCGCCGCCCCAACACGGCAGGGCTTTTTGGCGAGGGGTTTGCCGTGGACATGGAGCGGGGCCGGATTCTGGTGGACGAGCGGTTCCAGACCAGCGTGCCCGGCGTGTACGCCATCGGGGACGTGTCCTCCAAAATCCAGCTGGCCCATGTGGCTGCCGCGCAGGGCGCCGCCTGTGTGGACTGGCTGGCGGGCCGGGAGCCCCTGGTGGACGTAACCTGCGTCCCCAGCTGCATCTACACCAGCCCGGAGATTGCCTCCATCGGCATCACTGCCGACGAGGCCAAAGCTGCGGGCCGGGCCGTGAAGGTGGGCAAGGCCCTCATGTCCGCCAACGGAAAGACGGTGATTGCCGCCGGGGAGCGGGGATTTATTAAAATTGTGGCCGACGCGCCCACGGGCGTGATTCTGGGGGCTCAGCTCATGTGCGAGCGGGCCACGGACATGCTCTCGGAGCTGACCGAGGCGGTGGTCAACGGCCTGACCGCCCGGCAGCTGGCGAGGGTCATGCGCCCCCACCCCACCTTTGAGGAGGCGGTGTCCGCTGCCGTGGAGGACCTGCTGGAGAAGCTGGAGCGATGAAGATGGGCAATATTCAGTTTCATAGGCAGCGCGGACAACCGGCAGGAACTGTCCTATGAGTGCCTCCTAAAAAGCCGGCTGACCTGATAACGTCCTTCTTAAGACACGCATACTTCCCTTTGAAAGCGGCTCGCAGCAAATTGCTGCGAGCCATTTTATCAATGCTGTTAGCGAACGGGTATCTATCAAAACAAAACGCAACATGAAGGAGTTATTATACTTAAAGGCATATTAGAGAGCCGGGCCAGAGAACACAAATATTTTTCTCCACTCCGGCTGCTTCATTGCGTCAGCTCTTCGCCGGACGGATCAGCTGGCCTTCCTGGAAGTCCACGAGATATTCATCCGCAGGCAGCTGGTGCGCCGCCAGAATGGTGCTCCACCAGTCGTTGAACTGCCGCATGGTGGTTCCGTAGTCGGCAACGAGGCGCTTGTACATCTCGTCATTCTCGCTGGGGAAAAGGATTTTTGTCAGATTCTCCAGCGCTAGTTTCCTCTCGTAGAGATCGCGGATAGCAGCAACTTCCTCTCCGGTCAGCTTGCAGGCAATTTCCTTCATGTGCGTACTCTCCTTTTTATATCTTATAGTACTCGATTTCCTTGCCTGCTGCCGGCGGCGTCACAACAATAGGGTCCAGATAGTCAACATCCTCTAACCGGTTTCGGAAGGGCACGGCCGCCCCCACCTCCCGCTCCAGTTCTACTGCTACCTTCCGCTCCAGATGGCTCTTGCGGCACTGGTAGGCGGGGGAGATGTTTATTTCCTTTGTGCCGGTGAAATTTATGTAGGGCCTGCTTCGTAACCTCAAACCGCTTGAAAGACAAGCAATATGGGTTGAAATATGGTAGAATAGGTGCAAGGGAATTGGGGAAAGGCAAGGAAA
>CATIYU010000249.1 GCA_949739085.1 uncultured Eubacteriales bacterium
ATGAAGAAATTCATGGACACACGCGGTTCCCGGAAAACTTGGCTTATGATCATACTGGGCAAACTCTATATTTCTGATGTTGTGACATGAATGCCCGGTATCATTCTCAAAACCGGAAGTGTCGGTTATTGCCGCATATTTCGTAGAAACATTCAAACTAATGAAACAGGACACATGGTCATAGTGATCCAGGTCAACCCCATTAGCCTCCAGAAGGGGGGCCGCCTGTTTCGGACCAAGGTATGACCCAAGTCCAGATCCCTCCAATTCTGTGACCGGTGTATCGATCTCCACAAGGTGCATATGGGCACGCATCACACCAACATCGTTCATATACTCCTCAAATGATTGGAGTTTATCCTTGACGAGATCAATTTCTTCCTGTGACATGGTAAACCTTGTGTGCGTCACCATGCCTTTCCCGTCGTCACAGACGGCGTCCACGTTTTTGAAGATGGCGAAGAGGAAATACCAGTCGGGGAGGTTCTTGTTCTCCGCCGCAAGTGCGGTGACCGGTAGAAGGCCCAGGCACATCACCAGGGCCAGGAGGAGGGACACGACTCTTTTCTTCATAGCTTCCATTCTCCTTATATTTCATTTAGCGTACTTTCGTAAAAGTGACTTTATTCTACCATATTTTTCTACCAGACGCAAGGTTGTCCCCTATTGGAGGCGCTCCTCGATCCGGAAATAGGGCTCCACCCACAGCATGAACAGATTTATCACCGCCGTGTTGACCTCCACCATGGCGTGCTTCAGCTGCACCGGGTCGATGTGCTCCTCCAGAAGGGCCCGGAATTCCGGGGAGGGGGCCCCCGCCGCGATCTCCTCCAGCGCTGCGGGGCTGTAGTCCCCCCGGGATAGGAAGAGCTGCGCCCGGACGGTCCCGGCATCGGTCTCTCCGGCTCCGGGGTCGGGCACATCTGCGGAGTACGCCCGGGCCAGTCTGAGGAAGTGGCTATAGGGGTCCGGGTACTGCTTTCGCTGGTCCTCATCCACCACCTCCACGGCCTCCACGCCCATGCCGGCGATGCACTGGCGCATGGTCTCGCGGAAGACCTGGTCCATCTCCTCCGTCCGCTGCGCCTCCAGATAGCGGGCGAGGCCGTCCATGCAGCCGAGGATGTGGTCCAGCCGTTTCAGCACCCGCCACCCGGCGATATAGCGCCGGAGGTCGTCCGCCAGGACCTCCGCCAGAGGGGTGGAGGGGTCCGCCCTCTTCAGGAACAGGTCCCGCCAAAGCCGGAACTGCTGGTCCGCTGTCCCGTCTCCCGGATGCGCCAGGGCCGGCAGCGCGTCCAGGTACTGCCCCAGGGTCATCCGGGTGCAGTGGTAGACGTCTTTGTTCCGCCCCCTGCCCTTGGCGTGGTCCAGCAGCATCAGCCCCAACAGGACCAGGGCGTTGTTCACCCGTATCCCCAGGGCAGGCAGGTAAACGGCGGCCGGTTCCGTCTGGGACTGTAGGAGGAAGCCGTTTCCGATGGCCAGCCAGAAGCTGCGGCAAAAGCCGGAGTAGTGCATCAGGCCGGAATCCACCTGCTCCATGTACGGCCCGATCAGCCCATACAGGAGTTCCAGATCGGCGTTCCCGTGAAAGACCCGCGCCGTGTGCGTCTGGGCCAGCCGCTGTACCAGCCTGGCGGCGGTCTCAGGCGAAGCCGCCTGAGACCTTGCCGCCCGCGCGATGCGCTCCTCCAGGGTCAGTTTTTCCGGTCCGTCTTTTCTCATATTCCACGCTCCTTTTCCATATTGACCTCCGCTCCGTCCTGTGGCCGTGTCAGGCCGCGGTAGGCGCTGTCCTGGTTCAGCTCGTACTTCTGGACCCGCCGGGGCTGGCTGCCTCTGGTGAAGAGGAAGGCGCTGTCCAGGGGGAGGTTGAGCACGGTGGACACCTGACAGTTGAATTTTTCGGCGAAGTACCGGGCCGTCTGGGTGTCCGTCCCGCCCAGGTACAGGCAGTGGTCGCAGTTGTTGATGATGGTCTGGGATTTGGCAGGGCCGTAGAGGTCCTCCAGCTGGGACAGGCTCTGGACGATGAGGCTGACATAGATCTCCCGGGAGCGGATCACCGAGATGATCTTGTCGAAGTCGGGGATGACGGTGTTGGTGCTGAAGTCGTCCAGGATGAAGCGCACCGGGATGGGCAGGCGGCTGTCCGGCTGGCGGCCGGTGGCGGCCATGAGGTACTGTAGGGCCTGGGTGTAGAAGAGGTTCACCAGGGCGTCCTGGCTGCGGTCGGAGTCGCTGACGGAGAGGAACAGGGCCGTCTTTCCCTGGAGGAAGGCCCCCAGGTCCACCTGGGGCTCCATGTGGAACATCCGCCGGGTCCCGGAGTTGGCCAGTGCGTCCAGATACCGGGCCAGGATGCCCTTGATGCTGGCGTCCATCTTGTCCGCCTTGGTGTTCTGCCGGATCATCCCCATCTTCCGGGCAAAGGCGCTGTTGGGATGGGTAATGCGCTCCTCCTCCACCATGTCCTCCAGCTCCGGGGTCCCCATCTTGGACAGGAAGGAGTACGCCTCATACAGGTTGTGCTGCTCCTGTGGCAGCTGGTTCAGGATGAAGAGGAGGATGGCCTCCAGATACATCTGGGCGGCCAGGTCCCAGTAGGGCTCCTTGAAATCCTGACAGGGGCAGACGGCCTGGGCCACCTTCTTCACGTCCTGCTCGCTGTACCAGTCCCCATCCCGGTTGCTCTCGGGGTCCCGGCAGAGCCGGATATAGGCCAGGGGGTTGTAGCCCCAGGGGGTGTTGGCCACGTCAGTGAAGTCCAGGTGCATCACCGTGTAGCCCCGCCTCTCCAGGTACTTCCCATACAGCCGGCGCAGGTTCCCCTTGGTGTCGGCCACAATCAGACTCTCCCCGGCGTGGAGGAGGTTGGGTATCACATAGCCCCGGGTCTTCCCCGCGCCGGAGGGGCCTACCAGCAGGTCGTTGTTGTTCAGGCCGGTGGTCCAGGTGTCGTTACTGGCAAAGATATTCTCCGCCAGGATGCGCTTGGTATTGACATTATTATACATTCTGTATTCCTCCTGTTTTTTCTTCCCCCCAGGGGAGGGAATAGGGTTGCCGTTTCAGGACAGGCTGATGATGATCTGGTCCGCCAGACCGAACTCCACAGCTTCCTCCGCCCGGAAGTAGCTGTCGGTGGCGGTCTTGGCCAGCACCTCCTCCATACTCTTGCCCGAGTGGCCGGCGATGACTTTGGCAATGATCTGCCGGGTCTCCATCAGGTCGTCGCTCACCGCCTTCAGCTTCAGGGCGCTGCCCCCGGTCTGGAGGATGAGCGGGTCGTGGATCATCAGGCGGCTGTGGGGGAGCATCTCCCGCCGGGCGCCCGAGACGAAGAGCGGGGCCGCCATGGAGGCCGCCAGCCCCACGCACACTGTCCGGACGGG
>CATIYU010000250.1 GCA_949739085.1 uncultured Eubacteriales bacterium
GGCGGCCGATGGACACTGCCATGCCATTTTCCAGCATCCGGTCCAGCTTGGTCTGGGGCCGGTCCGGATCCTCGAAGTAGTGGAGGAACTGGTGGGGCGCGGAGGGAAGAGCCAACTCCTGGGCTCTGCCGGAGAACTGGGCCCAATCCGCCTTGATCTGCTCTATGGAGGGCTTGCAGCCGTCCTTGAAGGACATGAAGCAGGCGGCCATGTGGCCGTCCAGGCAGGCCACCCGGAAGCACTGGGCGGTAATGGCGGGGCCGCTGGCCAGCACCAGCTTTCCATCTTCCACCCGGCCCCAGAGCTTCATAGGCTCCTTTTCGCTCTTTTCCTCCTCGCCGCCGATGTAGGGGATGCAGTTGTCCACCATCTCCGGCCAGCGCTCAAAGGTTTTGCCCGCGCCGGAGATAGCCTGATAGGTACAGACTAGGGCCTTTTCCAGGCCGTATTTCAGGAGGGGATGCAGGGCTGGGACGTAGGACTGAAGGGAGCAGTTGCTCTTCACGGCAACAAAGCCCCGCCGGGTGCCCAAACGCTGGCGCTGGGCGTCAATGAGGCGGATGTGCCCGGCGTTGATCTCCGGTACTACCATGGGCACGTCCTCGGTCCAGCGGTGGGCGCTGTTGTTGGAGACCACAGGACACTCCAGCTTCGCGTACTTCTCCTCCAGAGCGCGGATATCCTCTTTCTTCATATCCACGGCGCAGAAGACAAAATCTACCTCCCCGGCCAGCTTCTCCGCGTCCGCCTCTGCGTCCAGCACGGTAAGACCCTTGGCCTCCTGGGGAATGGGGACGGACATGGCCCAGCGGCCCGACACAGCCTCCTCGTAGGTCCTGCCAGCGCTGCGGGCGCTGGCGGCCAGGGCAGTAAGCTTGAACCAGGGATGACCCTCCATCAGGGTGACAAAGCGCTGACCCACCATTCCGGTGCAGCCGATGACGCCAACGCGGTATTGTTTCATAGCGAGTACCTCCTTAAACTTAAGAGGCGGCGGACAAAAACACTGGAAAATTCAGTTGAAAAATAGCCCGCCCCCATGTATACTATAAAAACAGTGTATGATAGTCCAGGGAAAAATCTCATATTTTCATACCATATTTTTTCGCCGCTGTCAACTGTTTTTCTCCCTTTTATAGGACCAAAAGCCGGAGTTTTTGACATCTTTTTCTCCTGTTTTCTGCTGGCGGGCACTTATGTCGGCCTTGGGAGGAGCCGTTGAGAAGCGGAGGAGTGGAGGCGAACTGTGATCGAATATCGTGTATTTGGCGTAGAAGAGCTCCCGCGCGTATTGGAGATCTATCAAAACGCTGGGTGGACCGCCTATCTTGCGGACAGCGGGGGACTGGCCCGCGCCGTTCAGAGTTCCCTGTACCTCTTTGGCGCGTTTGACGGCAGCACACTGGCTGGTTTTGTCCGCTGCGTAGGGGATGGGGAGCACGTAGTATATGTGCAGGATTTAGTTGTGGACGTGCCCTATAAGCGCCAGGGGATTGGAAGGGCGCTGCTTCAGGCGGCCATGGAGAAATATGCCTGCGTGCGTATGTTCGCGCTGGTCACTGACGCCGCCGACCCGGTGAGCAACGCGTTTTACAGGACAGCTGGGCTACGGCCTCTGGCGGACGCGGGCTGTGTCAGCTATATGCGCTAAAACACCACCATAGGAAGGAAAGAAACCGACTTGAAGACACATGATTTCTATTTTGACCTCCCTGAGGAGTTGATTGCCCAAACGCCGTTATCCCGCCGGGACGCCTCCCGGCTGTTGGTGATGGACAAGGCGACTGGTGTATGGGAGCATAGGCATTTCTACGATCTGCCGGACCTGTTGGCCCCTGGTGACTGCCTCATTATGAACGACTCCCGGGTCCTGCCCGCCCGTCTGCTGGGTAGCCGTATTCACAGCGGCGGGGGACTGGGCGGGGCCTGCGAGGTATTGCTGCTGACAGACCAGGGCGGCGGCGTCTGGGAGTGTCTGGTCCGGCCTGGTAAGAAGCTGCGTACTGGTGCGCAGGTCTCCTTTGGGGAAAACGGCGAATTGACGGGGAAGATTGTAGGTGAGATGGAGGGCGGCAACCGGTTGGTTCAGTTCCACTACAGCGGAATTTTTTTGGAGGTACTGGAGCGTCTGGGGCAAATGCCCCTGCCGCCCTACATCAAGGCGGAGCTTCAGGACCGGGAGCGCTACCAAACGGTGTACGCCCAGGCGAACGGCTCTGCCGCCGCCCCCACAGCGGGCCTGCATTTCACTAGGGAGCTCCTGGGAGAGATCGAGGGCAAAGGGGTGCAGGTGGGATATGTGACCCTCCACGTGGGGTTGGGCACCTTCCGCCCGGTAAAGGAGGAGGAGATCACAGATCACGACATGCACAGCGAGTACTGCGTGCTTCCCCAGGAGACGGCGGAGCTCATTAACCGGACAAGGGCGGCAGGTGGGCGGGTGATCTGCGTAGGCACTACCTCCTGCCGCACGCTGGAGAGCTGGGCCGGGGAGGACGGCCATATGGAGGCCAAGGCGGGGTGGACCAATATATTTATCTATCCCGGCTACCAGTTCAAAGCGGTAGATGCGTTGATTACCAATTTCCACCTGCCGGAGAGCACCCTCATCATGCTGGTATCCGCTCTGGCGGGCCGGGATCGGGTTCTGGCCGCTTATCAGGAGGCGGTGCGGGAGCGGTACCGCTTTTTCTCCTTTGGGGACGCCATGCTGATTCAATGAGGACTGCGGTCCAAAAAGAATCGGGCTGTCAAAATTATGCTTGACAACCGCATTAGAAGGTGGTATAGTAAATCCGCAAAATAAAGTAGGCAGGAAGCATCCGCCTCACCCCCAGCTCTGCGAAGGGGTCAACAGCAGCGATGACCACACTCTGGAATGGGAGTGTGTTGATGTTTGCGCGGATGCGGTTGCATCCGCGCTTTTTTGTTTTGCGTTACGTGCAATTTGGGCACAATGTTGAAGGAGGTGCTTCGGTTATTAGCATTGCAATGCATCAACTGAACGAGGACATTCGCGACAAGGAGCTGCGCCTCATCGGCAGTGGTGGCGAGCAGCTGGGGATTATGTCCTCGGCGGATGCTCTGCGCATTGCCGAGGAAAAGGGGCTGGATCTTGTCAAAATCTCCCCGCAGGCTGTGCCGCCTGTGTGCAAGCTCATGGACTACGGCAAGTTCCGCTTTGAACAGGGCAAGCGCGAGAAGGAGGCCCGCCGGAACCAGCATGTGGTGGAGATCAAGGAGATCCGCATGTCCCCGGGCATCGACGTCGGAGATTTCAACGTGAAACTGAAAAACGCGCTGAAATTCCTGGCCGATGGCAACCGCGTGAAGGTATCCGTCCGCTTCCGCGGCCGCGAAATGGCCCATACCGACATCGGCAGGAA
>CATIYU010000251.1 GCA_949739085.1 uncultured Eubacteriales bacterium
AACTATGAGCAGTTCTTTGAGCAGAAGCTGGGCCAGTACAAGGGCCGCATGGCCCTGTACCGGGGCTACAACGAGGCCCTAGCCATGGACATCTACAGCGGGGCCGACCTGCTGCTGATGCCCTCCAAGAGCGAGCCCTGCGGCCTAGCCCAGATGATCGCCATGCGCTACGGCACGGTGCCCATCGTCCGGGAGACCGGCGGCCTGAAGGACACTGTCCACCCCTACGAGGCCTGGTGCGGCGCGGGCAACGGCTTCACCTTTGCCGACTACAACAGCGGCGACATGTTCTATGTCATCCGCCAGGCGGTGGACCTGTATTACAATAAGCCCAACGACTTCAAGCAGCTGCGGAAGGCCGGCATGAGCGAGGACTTCAGCTGGACCCGCAGCGCGGAAGCCTATAACGAAATCTACCGCACCATCTGTTCCTAAACCGGCACGAGAGCAGGGCGGGGGAGTATCCCCTGGATACGCCCCCGCCCTGTCCCTATTCTGTAATTGAAAAGAGGAGATTCCTATGGAAAAATTCACAAAGGAGTCCATGAAGCAGGCGATTTGTGACAAGCTCCGCCTGAATTTTGGCTGCACGGAGGAGGAGGCCACTGAGGCCCACATCATGAAAGCCTGCGCCATGGTCCTCCGTGACCGCATGAGCGCCCAGTACGTCGAGTCCCGGGTGAAGGTCCGCAAGAAGCAGATGCGCCGGGTTCATTACATGTCCATGGAGTTCCTGATGGGCCGCAGCCTCATGAAGAACGCCTACAACCTGGGCGTTCTGGAACCCCTGAAGGCGGCCATCAAGGAGATCGGCTTCGAGCCAGCCAGAATTTTTGACATGGAGCCCGACGCGGGCCTGGGCAACGGCGGTCTGGGCCGTCTGGCAGCCTGCTATCTGGACAGCCTCACTACTCTGGAGATTCCCGCCCGGGGCTATTCCATTTGCTATGAGTTGGGCCTGTTCCGCCAGAAGATCGTGGACGGCCAGCAGCTGGAGCTGCCCGACAACTGGAAGGAGCAGGGCGACGCCTGGCTGGTCCCCAAGCCCGACGAGGTGGAGGAGGTCCACTTCGGCGGTACCCTCCGGGAGTTCTGGGACGGCGACCATCTGCATATTGTCAATGAAAACTACACCCGGGTGCTGGCTATCCCCTGCGACATGTCCATCGCCGGTTACGACACTACTCATACCAACTCCCTGCGCCTCTGGGACGCCAAGAGCCCCACGCCCATCGACATGAGCAAATTCAACCAGGGCGACTATCTGCGGGCTGGCGAGGAGCAGGCCATGGCCGAGGTCATCGCCAAGGTGCTCTATCCCGAGGACAACCACTACGAGGGCAAGAGCCTCCGCCTGCGCCAGCAGTACTTCTTCGTATCCGCCACGGTGCAGTCCATCGTGCGCAAGCATATCCAGAACTATCACACGGTCACCAATTTCCACGAGAAAAACGTCATCCAGATCAACGATACCCACCCCGCCCTGGTCATCCCCGAGCTCATGCGCATCCTCATGGACGACGCCGGTCTGAGCTGGGACGAGGCGTGGAACATTACCGTCAACTCCGTGGCCTACACGAACCACACCGTTCTGGCGGAAGCTCTGGAGCGCTGGCCCCAGGAGCTGGTGCAGACCCTTCTGCCCCGCATCTGGCAAATTATCTGCGAAATCGGCCGCCGCTGGCAGGCCAAAATTACCGACTTCTACCGAGGCGACGAGTCCAAGGTCAAGAACATGGCCGTCATCTGGGACGGCGAGGTCCGTATGGCCAACCTGTGCATCGCCGGCGGCATGGCCGTCAACGGCGTGTCCGCCCTCCACAGCGACATCCTGCGCAACGACCTCTTTAAGGACGCCTGCACCATGGAGCCGGAGAAGTTCAAGAACGTCACCAACGGTATTGACCACCGCCGCTGGCTGGCGGAGATTAACCCCGGCCTCAACGGCCTCATCTGCGAGCTGACCGGCGGGGACGACTACCTGCGCCATCCCGGTACGGCCCTGCCCAAGCTGGAGAAGTTCGCCAGCGACAAGCAGGTCCTCAAGCGCCTGGAGGAGATCAAGCACGCCAACAAGCTGGAGTTCGCCAAGTTTGCCAAAAAGGCGCAGGGCTTCATCCTCAATACGGACGCCATCTTCGACGTGCAGGCCAAGCGGCTCCACGAGTACAAGCGGCAGCTGCTCAACGTAATGAACATCACCTATATGTATCTCCAGCTGCGGGATAATCCCAATATGGAGATGCAGCCCCATACCTTCCTCTTCAGCGCCAAGGCCGCTCCGGGCTACGCCGTAGCCAAGCGGATTATCCGGCTCATCAACTCTCTGGCCGACCAGGTCAATAGCGACCCCATCTGCAAGGACAAGTTGCAGGTGTTCTTCCTGGAGAATTACCGGGTGTCCATGGCGGAGGTACTGATGCCCGCCAGCGAAGTCAGTCAGCAGATCTCCACCGCTGGCAAGGAGGCCAGCGGTACCGGCAACATGAAGTTCATGATGAACGGTGCGCTGACGGTTGGCACCTTGGACGGCGCCAACGTGGAGATGCACGAGGTGCTGGGCGACGCCAACATGTTCCTCTTCGGCCTGAGGACCGAGGAGGTCAAGGAGACTCGGGACACCGGCTACAATCCCTACCGCCTCTACAGCCGCGATGGGAATCTGCACCGGGTTCTGGACCAGATCAGCCAAGGCTTCCGGGACGGCATCCGCTACGACGATCTGGTGGAGCGCCTGCTGTTCGGCACCGGCTCCCCGGCGGACGAGTATATGCTTCTGGCAGACTTCTCCTCCTACTGCGACGCTGAGCGCCGCATGATCGCTACCTACAAGGATCGCGCAAAGTGGAACCAGATGTCCCTGTATAACATTGCGCGCTCCGGGATTTTTGCCGCCGACCGGTCTATTGCCGATTATGCGGACAGAATCTGGCACGTACCCTACAAGAAGTAAATTCAGCCCATGCATGAAAGCGGCGAGAGGACATTCCCTTTCGCCGCCTTTTTGCACAAAGTAGCAACGATTGGCCGCTGTTTTGACTTATGTAACCTAAATCACCAGGCCGTTGGGCCGGTAAATCTTTAGCCTATATACCTAAAAATATAGGTGATGTTCTTCCGCATTTTTATCCTCCCAACCATGTTTCTATCCTTCGCGCTACCAGTGTGCTACCAAGTCCTCCCAGCGGGAAGCACTTGGAAATACGTGGTTCATATCAAAAATAGTTGACATAAATTGAAGCTCTGCTACCAAATTTCTGAAAACTGCTACCAGGAAAATTTCTCCAGCCCCGG
>CATIYU010000252.1 GCA_949739085.1 uncultured Eubacteriales bacterium
AACCAGTTGGTTCCGGGGGCGCCGCTCAATAGGCGATCTCCCCGCTGTCCGTGAGGTGCAGCATCAGCTGCGCCCCAGCCTTGACCCCTGTCAAAAACCCCGCCCTCCGGCGGACCTCCTCCAGCGCCTGGACGCAGGAGAGGATTTCCTCCACGTTTCCCGCGCCGGACTTCTCCAGCGCAAGCTGCAAATCGGAGCGGACCAGTTCCAGCTCCATTTCCTCGGTCCGGTCCTCCCGGGCCCGCTCCTCCACGGGATGCTTGGTGTCCAGCAGGTATTTCCCCAAAAGCTTCAGCTGCGTGCGCCGCAGGATTTCAGCGGTATCGCTCATGCAAAAACCTCCAAAATTCTTTTAGAATGATATTTATTTCATATTGAACTTTTAACGAAACAATTATAACCTATTTTGGCACGCATGTCAACAAAAAGAAAACTTTTCAGTTGATTTTCTATTGATTTTCGTTTATATTCGTAACAGAATCATTTCAATAGAGGTGACTAGGCATGGGCATGGGGGTCAAGGTAAAAATGCTGCTCGCAGCAAGGGGGATGACACTCAAAGAATTGGGTGAAAGATTGGAGAAGCCGACTTCCGGGCAGAACATTGGCAGGAAGATCAATAACGACAACCTGTCCGAAAAGGACCTGAACGAGATCGCCAAAGCCTGCGGGGCCACCTTCTTCGGCGGCTTCATTCTGAACGATACCGGCATTGAAATCCGTTAGGCCGCAAAAGCGCCGCGCTGCTTCCACAGCGCGGCGCTTTTTACAGCGTTTTATAGTGGTAAAATGCTGCGAAGTTGTTGAAAAGGACGTCCTCCAGGAACGCCTGGGGGAGCTTCAGCTCCAGAGCCCGGCGCAGTTCCTTCTTGGGGCACCAGATGGGGTAGTCTGACCCGAAAAAGACGTGGGAGGGGTCGTACTCCTTCAGGATGGCGCAGAGCGCTTCGTGGTTGCTGGTGTAGTTGAAGGAGGAGCTGATATCGGTGTAGATGTTGGGCAGCTTGGCCATGGGGCGGATTTTTTCCATGTCCCAGTCCCCCCAGTTGCCCAGGTGGGCGGCGATACAGCGCAGCCGGGGGAAGGTCTCCGCCACGGGCAGCATGTGGCGGGGGCCGGACACGTCCACCCGGGGGTCCCCCATGTGGGCGATGAGGAACATGTCCGTGCGCTCCATCTCCTCGTACATGGGGAAGAGGCGGGGGTCGTCCAGGGCGAAGTGCTGGAACTCCGGGTGGATTTTCACGCCGAACAGGCCGTGCTCCCGCATCCAGCGCAGCTCCGCCTTATAGCCCTCGTAGCCCGCGTGGAGGGTACCGCAGGGGAGGAACTTGGCGTGGCTCTCCGTCTCCTGCAAAATGTAGCGGTTGATCTGCTCCACCTGGTGCTCCGTGGTGGCGGCGGAAAACACCATGGCGTATTCGATGCCCGCGCCGTCCAGGGCGGCCGAGAGCTCGTCCACTGTGCCGTAGTGGTTGGGCGGCTCCGGCAGGGTGAAGTATTCCGCCGTAGCAATGGTGGCTTTCCGGGCCACCTTGTCCGGGAAGATGTGGGTATGCATGTCGATGACTCTCATAGGCTGGCACCTGCCGTTCCAATATGTAGGCGGCCGCCAAGCCGCCTTTTTTATTATAGCACACACAAAACCCATTATAAAACGGCGGATACCGCCAAAAATGCCACGGTGAGCAGGAAGAAAATTAGGATCAATTTCCAAATGAACCGCACCCACCGGTCGTAGGGCACGTCCCCGAAGGCCAGTCCGCCCATGACCACCGCCGCCGTGGGGGTGATGAGGTTCACAAGTCCGGAGGCGGACTGAAAGGCGGTGATGATGAGCGCGCCGCCGGTCCCGGCGAACTCCCCCAGAGGGGCCATGATGGGCACCGACAGCGTGGCCAGCCCCGAGGACGAGGGGATGAGGATGGAGAGGGGCAGGTAGATGAGGTAGACCAGCAGAATGAAGGTCACCGAGCCCGCCCCCTCCAAGGCCCGCTCCCCCCAGTAGAGGACGGTATCCGTAATCATGCCGCCGTCCATGAGCACGGTAATACCCCGGCTGATACCGATGATGAACCCCACGCCCACCAGGTCCGCCGCCCCGGCCACAAAGGCGTCCAGGGTCTCCTGCTCCCCCATGCCGTAGAGGAGGCCGATGAGCATACCGCTGGCCATAAAGAGGGCGCTGAGCTCCGGGAACCACCAGCCCAGGGCGGGCAGGGTCAGGCCGATGTCCTCAAAGGGGATGACGCCGTAGACCATCACCAGAAAGGTGGCGGTGAAGATGGCCAGCACCATTTTCCGCTTGCCGGTAAGGGCCGGGATGTCGCCGCCCCGTTTGCCGCTGAACTTCTGGGGCAGGTCCGCCACCAGGGATTTCTCCGGGTGGGCCCGGATTTTCCGGGCGTAGGCCATGACGAACCAGATGGCCGCCGCGTCCAGCACCACCAGCATCACCACCCGCAGGATGAGGCCATCCCCCAGGCTCACCCCGGCGAATCCGGCGGCAATGCCAGTGGCGAAGGGGTTGACGGTGCTGGCCAGCACGCCGGTGCCGCTGCCCAGCAGCACCACCGCGATGCCCACCAGCGCGTCGTATCCCGCCGCCACGAACACTGGGATCAGCAGGGGGTAAAAGGCCATGGTCTCCTCCCACATGCCGAAGGAGGTGCCCCCCAGGCTGAAGAGGACCATAAGCACGGGGATGAGCAAAATCTCCCGCCCGCCCAGAAGCCGGATGACGTTGGCCACCCCCGCGTCGATGGCCCCGGTCTTCATGACCACTCCCAGGAAGCCGCCCACCATCAGGATAAACAGAGCCACGTCCACCGCGTCGTAGAACCCCTCAAAGGACGCCAGCAGCACGTCCCCCACCCCCTGGGGCTGCTGCTCTACTGGGGCGTAGGTGCCCGCCACGGGGGTTTCGTCCTGCCGCTGGTAGGCCCCCGCCGGGATAATCCACGTGGCTGCGGCCACCAGAATAAGCAGGATAAAGAGGATGGTGTACGCCGTTGGCATATGAAATTTCTTCATGGGATATCAAGCCTCCTATTCCCGGTTAGTGTGCGCGGGAAAGTCCCTGGTTATGGCTGGGGAATCCTGGCAAAAGAGGGACCCCGAACGCCGGGGGCGTCTGGGGTCCCTCCCGCCTAATGGCCGATGGTGGCCACCAGCACGGCCTTGATGGAGTGCATCCGGTTTTCCGCCTCGTCGAACACCACGGAGTGGGGGCCCCGGAACACCTCGTCCGTCACCTCACGGATGTCCACGCCCT
>CATIYU010000253.1 GCA_949739085.1 uncultured Eubacteriales bacterium
GAGCGGGTCCTTCCTGGACCTGGACGTGCCCCCCACGCTGATCTCCTTCGCCATCGCGCCCATCCTGGCCAGCGAGACCATCACCCCGGAGTTCAAGGCGGCGGGCCATCCAGTCTGCCGGTTCGCGGGTTGCGGCACGGCGGAGAGCCAGCGGGCCGCCTGGGACGCTTTCCACGCCCTGTGCCGGGACGGCAAGGTCTGCGCCGCCTGGGCGGCGGAAGACGGCATGGCCGACGCGGTGATGAAGATGTCCTTTGGCAACCGGGTGGGCTTCCAGGCGGCGGACTGCGCCGCGGACTGGTATGTCCCTGAGCCCGGCGTAATTGTGGCGGAGCTGGCGGAGGACGTGGATTCTCCCTGGGCCAAGCGCATTGGCGTCACGACAGCCGAGGAAATAATTACAATTGGTACTGACTCTGCCGCAATCAACGAATTGTTGTCTCTGAACGAGGCTGTTCTGGAGGACGTGTACCCCACCCAGGCGGAGACAGAGGAGGCGGGCCCCCTGTGCGCCGTCTCCGTGAAGGGCGCGGCGGCTCCCGTCCTCGCCGGGAGCAAGTTCGCCAAGCCCCGCGTGGTAATCCCCGTGTTCCCCGGCACCAACTGCGAATACGACAGCGTCCGCGCCTGCCTGGCGGCGGGGCTGGCGGCGGAGACGGTGGTCATCCGCAATCTGACGGCGGAGAGTCTGCGCCAGTCCGCCCAGGAGCTGGAGAACGCCATCCGGAACGCCCAGACCGTCTTCCTCCCCGGCGGGTTCTCCGGCGGCGACGAGCCCGACGGCTCCGCGAAATTCATCGTCTCCCTCCTGCGCAGCCCCCGGCTGACGGACGCCATCCACGACCTGCTGCAAAACCGCGACGGCCTGATGCTTGGAATCTGTAACGGATTCCAAGCCTTGGTGAAGCTGGGCCTGGTACCCTTCGGGGAGATTCGGGACACGGACGAGACCTGTCCCACCCTCACCTATAACGCCATCGGGCGGCACCAGTCCTCCATTGTCCGCACTCAGGTCTGCTCCAAGCTCTCCCCCTGGCTGCTGGAGGCGGACGGGATTTACAGCGTGCCTATCTCCCACGGCGAGGGGCGGTTTATCGCCCCGGCGGACCTGCTGCGGCGGCTGGAGGCCAACGGACAGATCGCCACCCGGTATGTGGACCTGGACGGCCTGCCCACCATGGACACCGCCTTCAACCCCGCCGGGTCCATGGAGGCTGTCGAGGGCGTCACCTCCCCGGACGGACGGGTGCTGGGCAAAATGGGCCACAGCGAGCGGGTGGGCAGGCGCCTCTATCGCAACGTACCCGGGCAGTACGATATGGGCCTGTTCCGCAGCGCGGCACGGTATTTTAAGTAAGAGCCGGGCCGCAGCCAGACGAAAAACGCCGCTCTTCTGCCCAGAAAAATTTTTCGCCATTTTGCAAAAAAACACTTGCAAATCTCTGCGGGATGTGGTATTCTATCAGAGCTGGCAGTAAACGCCAGTTGATAGAATATCCGGGTGTGGCGAAGTTTGGTATCGCGCTTGAATGGGGTTCAAGAGGCCGCTGGTTCGAATCCAGTCACTCGGACCACAAAAATGGCTTGAAATC
>CATIYU010000254.1 GCA_949739085.1 uncultured Eubacteriales bacterium
CATCAGCGACATCAAGAACCGGGTAGTGCGGGAGGTCTCCTGCGGATACCTGTGCCGCTACGAGCCGGAGGGGGAGGGCTACCGGCAGCGGCAGATTCGTGGCAATCACGTGGCCGTCGTGCCCAGGGGCAGGGCGGGCCGCGAGGTGGCAATACAGGACGCGGCGGAAAACGCCGGGAAAGGAAAAAAGTATATGAGCAAATTTGCGGAGGCCATATTGAAGGCGTTCGGAATGGCCGCGCGGGAGGCAGAATCTCCGGAGGACGTGACGGCCCTTGCAGCCACCGCTGCCACCGCGCTGGACTCCGGACCCGCCCGGGCGGAAGCTCCGGCGCGGGAGACGGAGAACGCCGTTCCGGCGTTGGACGCTGCCCTGCGGGAGCTGGGGGAGAAGATGGACTGCCTCATCGGGCTGGCGGAGGCAAAAGACAGCCGGGAGGAGCCGGACAGTGAAAAGGCGTTGGACGCGCTGCTGGAGAATCTGGAGGGCGGGCAGGCTGGAACCATCCCCGAGAAGGGGGATGAGGAGACCGGGGAGCCGCTGTCCGGCGAGGCAGCGGACGCCGCGCTGGCGATTCTCCGGAAGGTACGTCCCGCCGTGGCGGCGATTGAGGACCGGGCGGTCCGCGCCCAGGTGGCGGACGCGCTCCTGAACGCCGTCAGGGGGGCTGACCAGGCGGCGGACATCGTTCGGGCGGTTCAGCGCAACGCCCAGGCCGCAGCGGCGGTGGGCGAAACAGACTTTGACAAGCTGTGCGCGGCGCAGAAGGCGGCCTACGACGCCCGAAATCCGCATAAGAAAAAGGAGGCTAAATGATGGGACTTCATCCTCAAAACATTGGTACAGCGATGCCCCACGGCTACGTGGGCAGCTACGCCCGCCAGCCGGATATGATTGTCAGCACCCGGCCTGCCGGTACCCTTCTCGCCTTCGGCGCGGCGGTGAAGTACGATGCCTCAGGAGCCGTGGTCCCCCTGGGCGCGGGGGATACGGCGGACGCCTTTGCGGGCGTGGCCGCCAGGGAGATTAAATCCGCCCTCAACTATCTGGAGCAGAACACGG
Source organism: uncultured Eubacteriales bacterium (assembly GCA_949739085.1). Next base: position 1,064 of record CATIYU010000254.1, read on the forward strand.
GCCAGTACGCGGAGGGCGAGGCTGTGCCCGTCTTCCAGCGGGGCGCGGTGAACGTGCTGTGCCAGAAGGGCGCGCCGGCGCTGGGCGGCGCGGTGTACGTCCGTATCGCGGAGAACGCCAACTATCCCGGCGCGGCGGTTGGCGGCTTCGAGGCCGAGGCGGACGGCGGCAATATGGTCCAGCTGAAAAACTGCCAGTGGGCAGGCCCCGCAGATACCAACAAGGTGGCGGAACTGCGGATTCTGACCATGAACAGGGCGTAAGGAGGAAGACAATGAACAGATACCAGAACATGGGAACCTTTGACGCCGGGGTGATTGGCGGCGCACACCCCGGCGGAACCGCCGGAAAGCTGACCCTGGATGAGGCGGGCATCGCCTCTGGCGGCGCGTTTCTGCGCTCTGAGCTGGAGAAGCGGGACCCCCTTGTCCGCACGCCCCTCACCAGCTTCACCTATCCCCGGGACATCAACATCAACACCGGCGGCGGCTGGGTGGAGGCCATTTCCGCCCAATCCGTAGGCTACGGCGTCACCGGCGGCAGCGGGGACGGCCCGGTGGGGTCCGGCGGCGCCAACGCCATCCCTGTGGTCAGCGCTAATGTGGAGAACGGCATTTATAAGGCCCATGTGTTCCAGACAGCCCTGCGGGTGATGTTCGTGGATATGCAGAAGGCGAACCACATTGGCCGGTCTCTGGACCAACTGCTCACCAACGGCGTGCGCCTGACCTACGACAAGCATATGGACCAGAATGTCTACTTGGGTCTGAGCGGCTACGGCACCACAGGCATTCTCAACAACCCTGACGCCGTGGAGACCACCGTGACCACCAACGGCGCGGCGGCCCCTTCCACTAAGTGGAAAGATAAGACGCCGGACCAGATTCTGGTGGACGTGAACGCGGCCATCATCGCCAACTGGGCGGCGGCGGAGTACGATGAGAGCGCGATGCCCAACCATATCCTGCTCCCCTACGAGCAGTATGCCTACATCATGACCACCAAGGTAACGGACCTGGCCACGGAGACCATTCTGGAGTTCCTCCTGCGTAACAACGCCGCCGCCAAAAACGGCGGTTCCCTGTACATCGGAGCCACCCGCTGGTGCAAGGGCGCGGGTACCGGCGGCGCGGACCGCATGGCGGTCTACTGCAACAGCGAGCGGTTTCTCAGCGTGGAGGAGCTGGTCCCCCTCAGCCGGGTCATGAGCGCCCCCAACGCTGCCAACGCCTGCTACGACACCATCTATATGGCCAATCTCTCCGAGGTGGAGGTTTTCTATCCCCAGACCCTGGCCTATTATGACGGCATTTGATGGAGGTGCGGACATGATCGTTGTATCCAGGAGAAACCTTCTCATTCCCAGCCCGGACGGTTCCCAGAAATTCCACCTGCCCCGGGGCTATATGGGTCCCGTGCCGGACTGGGCGGCAAAGACGGCCTACTTCAAGGCCCTGGTAGCGGACGGAAAAATTGTGGTCTCCGAGACGAAAAAGCCCGCCAAGCCGGAAAAGCCCGCTGCGGAGGGAGAGGCATGACAGCCGCACCCCAGTTCCGGGGCGTGAGGGAGACGGCGGCGAATATCGGCCGGGAGCGGGGCGGCTATACGGCGGAGATGTTCCGGGAGGATTTCCCCCAGTTCTACGGCCCGGAGGGGGAGTGCTGGACGCCGCCTGCCATACTGGAGGAGTTTATCCGGCAGGCCAACGCCGCCATTGCCCCGGACAAGTGGCTGGACGGCTGGCGGTACGCCGCCGGGCTGTACGCAGCCCACAACGCCACGTTGTACCTGCGGACCTACGCGCCGGAGGGCACGGACTCTCCCTCCCAGGCGGCGGCTACGGGGGCGCTGGTGGGGGTAGTGAAATCCGCCGCGCTGGGTGACAGCTCCGTCGCCTATGACACCGCCGCCCTGACACGGGCCACGGAGGGCTGGGGAGATCTCAACGCCACCCAGTACGGTCAGATGCTGGCCACCCGGGCCCGGATGGCAGGGATGGGAGGGACATATGTGATATGAACTATCAGGACTGGTACACGGACCGCATGGACATCTGCCGGGTCCGGAACGCGCGGGAGGGTTCGCTGACCGTACAGCGGCGGGAGGCGGTTGCGGAATCTGTCCCCTGCCGGATCTACCGCAGCGGCGTACACGGCCCGCAGACAGGGCCTGCGGCGGCCACCGCCGGGGGAGAAGACAAGCTGGCCTGCGGGCTGGAGGTTGACCTGCAAGCCGGAGATGAACTTCTTATCCGCCGGGGGGCGGGCCCGGGAACGGCGCGGCGGACCCTGCGGGGACTTGCCGGAGAGCCGGTACGCTTTCATGAGCCCTTCGGGGCGGTGATGCCCGGCCTGGCCCACCAGGAAGTGGCGCTGCTGCAAAGAGAGTATATCGAAGGAGGGATGGAGGATGGCGATGGGTGACGCGCTGCGGCGGCGTATGGAGGCGCTGGAGGCACGCCGCACCGCTCTGACGCCCCGCCTGCGGGCGGTTGCGGAGGGAGCTGCCCTCCGGGCCGTGGAGGCGGCGGCGGACCGCACGCCGCCCAACGGGGACGGCAAGCTCCGGGGAATCAACATGATCTCCGGGGAGCTGGCCCAGCATTGGGCGTCGGACAGCCGGACGGTTCCCGTGCAAGCGGGGAGCCGCTTCATAACCACGCTGGAAAACAATATGGAGTATGCCAGCTACGTCAATGACGGCCATCGCCTGGACCGGCATTTCGTTCCGGGGCTGTACATAGACGAAAACGGCCTGCTGTCCCGGAATCTGGACGGCTCGGGCGGTATGGTAGTGGGGACAAGAACCAGCTA
>CATIYU010000255.1 GCA_949739085.1 uncultured Eubacteriales bacterium
AGGATGGTGTCCAGGGCGATGGCGGTCTTGCCGGTCTGCCGGTCGCCGATAATCAGCTCCCGCTGGCCCCGGCCAATGGGGAACATGGAGTCAATGGCCAGAATCCCGGTCTCCAGGGGCCGGTTGACGCTGCGGCGGTCCATAATGCCGGGGGCGGGGTTCTCAATGGGCCGGAAGGACTGGGCGGGAATTTCGCCCTTGCCGTCCAGGGGAGCGCCCAAGGCGCTGACCACCCGCCCCACCAGGGCGTCCCCCACGGGGACTCCGGCGGTTTTGCCGGTGCGCCGGACGGTGCTGCCCTGACAGACCTCGCTGTCCTCATCGAAGAGGATGCAGCCGGTGCCATCCTCCCGCAGGTCCTGGGCCATGCCCCGGACCTCGCCGCTGGGGGTGGGAAAGAGGAGAATCTCGCCGTACTGGACGTGGTCCAGGCCCGACACCAGGGCGATGCCGTCGCCCACCGTGGCTACAGTGCCCTCCTCCTCCGCCAGGACCTCGGGGGTCCAGTTTTGCACGGCATCCCGCAGCAGGGGGATCACCCCGCCGCCGCCGGAGAGGTTCTCCAGGCGGTTTTTCAGCTGGCGGAGCCGCCCGTCCACGCTCCAGTCGTAGAACTCCGTATACACCGCCATGCGGAAGCCCTTGGGGTATTTCTCGCTCTTCTCCCAACTGAGGGTGATTTCCGGGCCGTATTTTCCCCGGAGGAACCGGAGGAACTTCTCCTCCTGCTGGGGCGTGGGGGGCTCGGCGGAATATATGACCGCGTGGCGGGGCTCTTTTTCCTCAAACATCAGCGCCCTCCTCCCCGGCGGCGGACAGGAACTGGTCGTAGGCCGCGGACGTGTCCGCCAGCACCAGTTTTTCCACCGCCGCCATTACCATGCCGGAGACCTCCCGGCGGGCCTCGCCGGTGATGCGCTCCCGCTCCGCCTCCGCCTCGCTGCGGGCCCGCTCCACAATCCGGGCGGCCTCCTCCCGGGCGGCTTTGAGCTGCTCCCCGGCGGACTCCATGGCCGCCTGCTGGGCCTGCTCACTGCGGCGGCGGATTTCCTCGCCTGCGCTCTCCAGCTTCTGCTCATAGTCCGCCTTGACCTGGTCCGCGTCCTCCAGCCTCTGCCGGGCCTGGTTGTCCATGTCCTCGTAGTAGGCGGTGCGCTTGGCCATGAAGTTCTTCACCGGGCTGTAGAGCAGGAAGTACAGCGCCCCAAAGAGGATTGTAAAGTTCAGAAGGTGCAGGAAAATCTGCTGAAAATCGATATTTAAAGGCATACCTGAGCCTCCTATAGCACGAAGATGACTAGGATGGCAACAATCAGGGCGTAGATGACCACAGTCTCAATAAACACCAGGCCCAGCATCAGGGTGGTGCGGATTTTCCCCTCCGCCTCCGGCTGGCGGGAGATGCCCTCCGCCGACTTGCCGATGGCGATACCCATGCCAACAGCGCCCGCCGCCGCGGCCAGGCCCACTACAATAGCGGCGGCTATGGCCTTGCCGCTGGTCGCGTCTTCGGCGGCTTCCGTCTGGGGGGCGGCGTCCTCCTGGGGCGCGGCATAGGCGGGGACGGCGGCGGCGGAGGCCACCACCAGCAGGAGCAGAGCGGTAAAGATGTGTTTCCAGATAGCTTTCATGTTAAAATCCCTCCGTTATGAATTGGCGGCAGCCCGGTGTTTTTGTTTGCGGGCCGTCTTTTTGGGCTTGTGGGGCGGTTCCGACACCTCGCCGTAGAACAGGGCGGTGAGCATCGTCAGCACGTAGGCTTGGATCAGCGCGTGGAGCAGGGTAAAGAGTACCCCCACCACCACCGGCAGCACAAAGCTCAGGTGGATGTAATGGTAAACCAGCTCCGTCACCAGCGCGCCGCTGAGGAGCGCGCCGAACATACGGAAGCTCATGGAGATGGGCAGGGAGAAATCCTTCAGCGTCCTCCCCACGCCCCGCAGGCCGTTCCCGGCGATGCCGCCGGAGAGGATGACGCCGTAGCTCAGACAGCCCAGGGCGATGGCCCCGTTGATGTCCGAGAGGGGCGCGGGCAGAGCGATGGGGGTTCCCGCCGTGGTGGCGGCCTGCACGCCCAGAAGCTCGAACAGGGTTCCTACGAAGATGTAGGCCCCGGCGGCGAACACATAGGCCCCCAGGAATTTGTTGCGGTGGGGGCTGTTGCTCCTGGCGAGGCCGTCGAACATGCCCACCGCCTGCTCCAGCAGAAGCTGGAACCGGCCCGGCTTATACTGGAACCGAGGGATGGCCAGCAGCCGCACCAGCAGGGCGAAGGCCACCAGGATGCCGGTGACCGTAAAGGCGGACACCAGTCCCGGGTTGACATCCTTCCCGCCAAAGAGGCTGATCCGGGCGGAGGTATGGAGCACCGCGTCCCGCATGGTCTCCTGGATAGAGGCGTGCTCCCCGCCGCCGCCCGTGCAGAGAGCGCCAACGAGAAAAATCAGCGCGGCGCAGCCGAACGCCGCCAACCGCACCGCTTTTTTCTTCTTGTCCATTCGACTACTCCTTTCTTCAATAAATCCGGCGGGAAAGGGAGCTCCTTCCGCGCCAGGCACATTATAGTACGCGGCGGGGCTGGTGTCAATACGGCTTTCCCCCGCCGCCCCAGAAATCAAAAACCGTCCGGCGGAACTTTAACGCCCTCTTCACGCATCCCCGCCCGGATAAGACGGGGGAGGCATAGCCTCCCCCGCCGTGTCAGCTCTGGCGGCCTGCGCGGCTTTGCAGTTCCCGGAGCGTGACGGCGTAGGCCTCCCGCTCGTGGGGGAGGACCGGGAGCGTCTCCGGGAGTTCCCAGCCCTTGCGGGCGGCAAGCAGCCGGACCAGCAGGTCCGTGAAGTCCGGGTTTTTTACCAGGATGGGCCCTGTGATGTGGGTGGCGAACACGTTGCCGGACACATAGCCCTCGGCCCCGTGCTCCTCCTGGTTGCCGAAGCCCATGGCCAGCTCCTGAAAGAGGGGTGTGGCCGCGCCCCGGGTGACGCTGCATTTATTCATGAACCCCACCGCCGGGGCGTCCCACAGGGTGGAGAGGGCCACCACGTCCCCCGGAGAGCGGCGGGCCGTCTCCACGGTGGTGAAGTCCGCCAGGGCGTACCAGGGCCAGCACTGGCCCCCGGCGCTGGTGACGGAGG
>CATIYU010000256.1 GCA_949739085.1 uncultured Eubacteriales bacterium
ACGTGCGCCGGTTCAAGGGCACCGTGGTGGCCATCAGCCACGACCGATACTTTCTGGACCGCACCATCAGCCGGGTAATCGAGGTCTCCGACGGAAAAGCGGAGTTCTACGCCGGAAACTATACCTTTTACGCCATTGAGAAGGAACGCCGGTTCCAAGAGAAAATGCGGCAGTACGAGAAGGAGCAGGCCAAAATTAAGCAGCTCCAGGAGGCGGCGGACAAGCTCCACCTCTGGGCTTTTATGGGCAACGACAAGCTCCACAAGCGGGCATTTTCCATGGAGCGGCGCATTGAGCGCATCCGCCAGACGGAGAAGCCTACCAAGGCCAAAACCCTGGCCAGCCGGTTCGGGGAAAAGGAGTTTCTGGGCGACGAGGTGCTGCTCCTCAAGGACTTGGGCAAATCCTTCGGGGACCGGGCGCTCTTTCACGGCGTGGACCTGCTGGTGGAGGGCGGCGAGCGCATCGCCCTGCTGGGGGACAACGGCGCGGGGAAATCCACCCTCCTGAAAATCCTTATGGGGGAGGAGGAGCCGGACCGGGGCCGGGTCAAATTCGGCCCCACCGTCCGCACGGCCTACCTGCCCCAGATCATCCGCTTTGATGACCCCAGCCGGAACCTGGTGGATACCATGCTCTACTCCAAGCGGGGCGTCACCACCCAGTCCGCCCGGGACCGGCTGGGGGCCTTTAACTTCCGGGGGGAGGACGTGTTTAAGCCTGTCTCGGTCCTCTCCGGCGGGGAGCAGAGCCGCCTGCGGCTCTGTATGCTCATGGATGAGGAGATCAACCTCCTCATCCTGGACGAACCCACCAACCACCTGGACATCGCCTCCCGGGAGTGGATCGAGGAGGCGGTGGAGGCATACGAGGGGGCGCTGCTCTTCGTCAGCCACGACCGCTACTTCATCAACCGCTTCGCCACCCGGATCTGGGAGCTGGAGAACGGGGTCATTACGGACTACCCCGTGTCCTTTGCCCGGTACAAGGAGATCAAGGAGCGGGAGAAGGCCATGAGCCAGTCCAAGGCGGAGAAAAAGGAGGAGAAGCCCAAAAGTCCCCCCAAGGGGAACAAGGCCCAGCAGTCCGCCCGGAGGCAGCTGGCCGTCTGCGAACGAGAGATGGAGAAGTTGGAGGCGGAGGCCAGGGAGCTGGATGCCCAGCTGGAGGCCAACGCCAGTGACTATGAGAAGTACGGCCAGCTCTACGCCCGGAAGGAGTCCCTGGACGCCCAGCTCCTGGAGCTGATGGAGCGCTGGGAGCTTCTGGCCGGGGAGGCCGGAGCCACCTGAGAAAATAATTTTTATGAGTACAAAAGAGAAAGTTTATTACGCTCTGGCGGCGCTCTGTCTGCTGCTGGGGGCCGCCATGCGGTTTATCTACACCGCTGTGCGGTTTACCGGGTTCCTGCTGTGGTGCGCCGCCGCCGCATTGGCGCTCTATGCCCTGCTGTGCCGCTGGGGCAAAACCCGCCAGTGGGCCCGCTGGTGCAGGAGGGGATTCCTCCTGCTGTTGGGGGCGGGGCTCGCCTTCTTCGCCGTCCTGGAGGCCCAGGTAATCTCCTGGGCCCGGACGGACTGGGACACCCCGGTAGAGGCAGTGGTGGTGCTGGGGGCCGGGGTCAACGGCAGCACCCCCTCCCTGAGCCTGCTGGTGCGGCTGGAGGCGGCGCTGGAGTACGTCTCGGACAAGCCCGGCATCCCCATTGTGGTCACCGGGGCCCAAGGACCCGGCGAGGCGGTCAGCGAGGCCCGGTGTATGGCGGACTGGCTGGCGGCCCACGGCGTGGACCCGGACCGCGTCTGCCTGGAGGAGCAGGCCGCCACCACGGCGGAGAACGTGCGCTACTCCAAGGAACTGCTGGAGGGGCTGGGAATCCCCGGCGGAGCGAATGTGGCGGTGGCCAGCAGCGGCTACCACCTGTGTCGCGCGGCCTGGATGTGGGGGGAGGGCATGACGCCTGTGGCGGCTGCCATGCCGGAAAAATATCTCCTCCTGGAGGTAAACTACTATATCCGGGAGGCTTTTGGCCTGGCCGCGGCCATGGTCTTTGGAATGTGAGCGGAGGATGGAATATGTCCTATATACTTTGCGTCTACTACAGCCGGACCGGCAAAACGGAAAAGCTGATGAAGGAAATTGCTCAGGAGCTGCAATGCGAGATGGTGAAGCTGGAGGACGGCGTGGACCGCGCCGGGCTCGGGGGTTGGCTCCGCAGCGGAATGCAGGCCATGGCCCGGAAGGTGCCCCCGGTGCGGGAGTTCAAGACGGTCCTGCCCCTGAACGCCTACGACCTGGTGATTATCGGCACGCCGGTGTGGGCCGGCCGGTGCAGCGCCCCGGTGCGCAGCTTTTTGCGGGACTACGGCGGGCAGCTGCGCCGGACGGCCTACGTTATCACCCGGGCCAGCGACGTGCGCTACGAGGAGGTTTTTGAGCAGATGGACCTCTACGTCCGGGAGCCCCACGCCGCCGCCGTTACCATCCGGCCCGGCAGCGTGGGGGCGGAGTTCTGGCGGGACTCGTTCCTGGCCAGCGTCCGGGGAAAGGAGAAGCCTGACCATGCTGGATAAGCTGAAAACCATTGAAAAACGTTTCGACGCCCTGGCGGCCCAGCTGGAGGACCCCGCCACCTACGGCGACCCGGACCTCCTCCGGCGGCTGACCAAGGAGCAGAAGGAGCTGGAGCCGGTGGCGGAGGCATACCGGGCCTACCGCGGGGCGGAGGAGGATCTCGCCTCCGCACAGGAGCTGCTGGGCGACCCGGAATTGCGGGAGATGGCCCAGGAGGAGCTTCAGTCCGCCCGGGAGCGGATGGACCGCCTGCGGGAGGAACTGAAAATTTTGCTGCTGCCCAAGGACCCCAACGACGGCCGCGGCGTGGTCATGGAGATCCGGGGCGGCGTGGGGGGCGAGGAGGCCATGCTTTTTGCGGCGGACCTCTTCCGCATGTACGCCCTCTACGTGGAGAGCCGGGGCTGGCAGCTGGAGGTGGTGGGCCGCAGCGAGACCGAGCTGGGGGGGCTGAAAGAAATCAGCTTCCTGGTGGAGGGCGAGGGGGCCTGGTCCCGGCTGAAGTTTGAGAGCGGGACCCACCGGGTCCAGCGGGTGCCGGTGACCGAATCCTCGGGCCGTATCCAGACCAGCGCAGCCACGGTGGCGGTGCTGCCGGAGGCGGAGGAGGTGGAGTTCACCATCGACCCCAAGGACCTCCAGATTGATACCTTCCGCTCCTCCGGTGCCGGGGGCC
>CATIYU010000257.1 GCA_949739085.1 uncultured Eubacteriales bacterium
CCCCTGCTGGACACCCGCCGGGGCAAGGACCTCATGGGGACCTTCCTCAGCGACATCGTCTTGCAGCTGCTATCCTTCGTGGCGGAAAACGAGCGGCTGAACATCCGCCAGCGGCAGGCGGAGGGCATTGCGGCGGCCAAGGCCCGGGGCGTCCGGTTCGGCCGGCCGCCCAGGCCGCTGCCGGAGAATTACCACAGCGCCTACCGGAGGTGGAAAGCCGGAACAATCACCGGCACGGCGGCGGCCAAGGAGTGCGGGATGCCGCTGTCCTCCTTCCGCTACCGGGCGGAGAGTTACGAAAAATCCAAGCTGCTGTAGAGAAAAAATTTTACAAAAATGTGTACTTTCCCGCAAAACATACCCTTTTTAGATTTATAAAGGATACCACAAAAAACACCGGCTTTCAATACCCTTTCCAGATATTTTTTCAGGACAAAGCCGTTTGCGGGAAAGTACACATTTCTGCTGTTTGAAGGGGCAAGCAAACTCGGAGCTGTTGGCACGATAAGCAAATACATCCGTAAACGGGGGTATATCTTTTGTGAATGGAATAAGTGAATTTTCCGGTATATATCACCGGCCTCGTGCCAGAACTCCAATACGTCTCAAAGCGCCGCCAGGGTACAGACGGTATATTTCCGCGCTCCTGTGCGCGGCGGTCCTTCTGTGTATTCCAGCCTATGCCTCCAAACCCACTGGTCCCCCCGCTCCAGGTATCGCGGGGCTTTTTTCCTGGAACGCGGAGACGGTCAATAAGACGGACGGAGAACTGTTCCAGCTGATGAAGGAACAGGGGCTGACGGTCCTGTACCAGAACATCTCTAGCAAAAACAGCCGCCAGGAGCAGATGTCCGTCTTTGTGGAAGCCGCAATGGCGGAAGGTATTGCCGTTTATTACCTGACCGGAGACCCCTCCTGGGGGGTGGACCCGGAGGGGGCCCGGCTCTGTGAGGCCGTGGAGGAGGCCGCCGCCTATAACCGCCGGATCAAGAGGAAGTTTCTGGAGCGGCGGGAACAGGACGGCAAACCGTGGGAAACGGTCCCGCAGCTGGTGGGGATTGTATTCGATGTAGAGCCCTATACCCTGAAGGAGTGGGACAAAAATCCCGGCAAGGTGATGGACAGCTTTGTCTCCGGGATGAAGGAGGCCTACGCGCTGGCGCAGGAATACGGTTTGGAGGTCATCGTCTGCGTTCCCTGGTACTATGACAAAAAGGGGCAGCGGGACGGCCTGGAGGAGCTGATCGAAAATGGCTGCGACTGCATCGCGGTGATGAACTACTACCGCGGCGCGGAGATCAAAAATATTGCCGCAGAGGTAGAGCTGGTGCAAAAACATGGCAAGGGAATCATTACCATCTACGAGCTGCAAAAGGCGGACGGACGCGGCGTGGAGGAGATCAACACCTACTACAATTCGGGCCTTGCCGCTTTGAAAAAGAGTTACACCGGCGTGTTGGAGGCCTACCCGGAGCAGACGGTCTCCATAGCCTACCACGACTACCGGGCGTTAAAGGAGGTACTGAAAAAGTGAACGAAGTTCTGCGGCAGGAGAAAAAATTCCTGATTGGGCTGCCGGATTACTACTACCACAGCGGGAATTTAGCCAAATTCATGCTGGAGGACCCCCACAACCGGGGAGACGGATATCCCATCCGCTCCCTCTACTTCGACTCGCTGGAGGACCGGGATTTTCAAGAGAAGGTGGACGGCGTGGCGCTCCGGCGCAAGATCAGGCTCCGCTGCTACGGTCCGGACAGCGGCTTCGCCCTGCTGGAGGTCAAGCAAAAGGAGGCGAACCTGCAAAAGAAGCGCTCTCTGCGCCTCCCGCGAGAGGCGGCGGTTTCCCTGACCCAGGGGGATTACCGTGTGCTCCTGTCCCTCCAGGAACCGCTGGCCCGGGAGTGCTACGCTGTTATGAACATTGAGGGCTATCAGCCCCGCTCCGTTGTGGAATACCGCCGGAGGGCCTTTATCGCCAGGGAGAACAAAATCCGGGTGACCTTTGACCACCATATTGTTGGTTCGGAGAGCGGCTTTGACATCTTTAACCCCGCGCTTCCCCAGTACCCGGTGCAGGACACGTCGCTGGTGGTGCTGGAGGTAAAATATAACGGATTTCTGCTGAGCTACATCAAGGATATGCTCAGCGGCTGCGCCGCCGGGGAGCTGTCAGTCAGCAAATACTGCCTGAGCCGGACGGTGGGCAAACACTTCAACTTTTAAGCAAGGAGACAGAGATTATGAGAGAGTATCTGGCACAGCTGATTACAGAGAGCGGAACCCTGACCGCGCAGGAAATCGTGCTGCATATTGCGGCCTCTGCGGTTCTGAGCGCGGCGATTTACATTTCCTATTGGTACACCCACGCGGGAACGGCCTACAGCAAAAAATTCAACGTGTCCCTGGTGTCCCTGACCATCCTGACCGCCACTGTCATGACGGTCATCGGCAACAACATCGCCCTGTCTCTCGGTATGGTGGGCGCTCTGTCCATTGTGCGGTTCCGGACGGCTATCAAGGACTCCCGGGACACCGCCTACATCTTTTGGACCATCATTGTGGGGATCTGCTGCGGCGTGGGCGACTATCTGGTGGCCGGAGTGGGCACCGCCATGGTGTTTGTGGTGCTGCTGCTTCTGGGCAGGGTGCGGAACGAAAACCGCATCCTGCTGATTATCCGGGGCGCGAAGGGACAGGGCGCGGACATGGAGCGGCTGGTGTTCTCCTATTTTGACAAGCGGGCCCTCCTGCGGGTGCGCAATACCACGGCGGAACATGTGGAGCTCATCTACGAGATGCCCCGGAAAATCTGGCAGACGAACTATCAAAAGGACTTGGACATCTCGGATGCCTTGTATGCCCTGGGCGGCACCGAATATGTGAACACTGTGACCCAGAGCGACGAGATCAGTGGGTGACGGCCATGCGGCGCGGTATCATTGCAATGACGGGCATGGCGGTATGCGTCCTGCTGCTGTCCATTTTTTTCCAGGACATCGGGGACCGGACCGGCGTATTGCGGTATCAGCAGCACCGGTCACAGCCCTCGGAGGAGGCGCTGGGCCTCTGCGCGGCCTGCGGCGGAGCGGGCGAGCTTTGCACGCATCTTCCCATTATCCGCATTGAGACCGGAGGCCAGACTATCCCGGGCCGCCCCTATGAGGGGCCGGACGGGGTGACGGCGGGCTATTACACCGGGGACCTTGGCGAGGAAGAAATTCTGGTCCGGTTCTCCACAGTATCGGAGGAGGGCGTCTGGCATCACGGGGACGGCGCACCCACCCAGGAGGGAACCGCCCTGTTCCGTTACCGGGGCAACAGCTCCCGGTGGTTCACCAAGGGCAGCTTCCGTTTGCGGACCGTGGAGGAGGACGATCCGCTGACGGCCCGCGGGCTGGGCCTTCTGGGGATGAAGAGCGGCAAGGAGTGGGCCCTACACGGCCCCTTCCTGGACAAGACGCTCATGCGCAATTACATGTGCATGAACCTCTCGGCGGAGGTAATGGGGACCTGGGCGCCGGATACCCGCTTCTGCGAGGTCATCCTGGACGGGGAGTATCAGGGGGTCTATCTCCTGATGGAGACCATCGACGTGGACGAAAACCGCCTTGATCTGCGGGAGTACAGGCCCGGGGACCCGGTGCTGAGCTATTTGGTCCGAATTGAGCCCTACACCAATCCTGGGAAGGTCCTGGACAATTTTAGCCTCTACTCCTACCGGATGGAGCCGGGGCGGCATTTGGAGCTGCTGTACCCGGGAGTAACCAGCCAGACCCAACGGGTGCGGGAGTACGTGCAGGCGGACTATAACGAGGCGGAGCGGATGCTCTATTCCGTGGAAATGCTGGACGGCTCCGGCGGCTGGCGGCAGGAGCTGGATATGGATTCCTTTGTAAATTACTACATTCTCATGGAGTTTTTCGGCATCAACGACACCTTTGGCGCGTCCACCTACTTTTACCGGGATGTCCGGGGAAAGCTGGCCATCGGCCCGGTGTGGGACTATAACAACGCCTTTGACAACTTCCTGCGGCCCATTTCCAGCCGGGAGTTTCTGCTCTCCCAGCGGGGCTGGTATGCCAAGCTGATGCAGGATGGGGACTTTGTGGAGCGGGTGATCTCCCGCTACCGCCAGCTGCGCCGGGGCGTTCTCTCCGAGGAACGGCTGCTGGCCTATGAAAAGGAGATTGAGGCATGGCTGGGCAGCGCCGTGGACCGGAACTTTTCTGTTTGGGGCTGGACCTTCGACCCGGAACAGCTCAGTTCCCGGGAGCGCCGGCGGCCCGACCCGGCAACCGGCGAGACACTGCGGGAGGCCAACCCCTCCAGCTACGCGGAGGCAGTGGAGTGGATGATGGACTACATCGTGGACCGGGGCCAGTGGATGGACGGGCATATTGAATCCCTGCGCCAGTACTGCCATCCCTCCCGATTTGCCAACCAGATGTTGGGTTAGGAGGGAAGAGAAATGAAACGATTTATTGCGGTGGCTGTCCTGTTGCTGGCGATGGGGCTGGGGGCCTACTGGGCCATCTTTTACGGCGGCTTTTACCTCCGCTTTGGCGAACATCCCCCGGTGGCTGTCCCCTTCCGGGCGGAGGGGACGGCGCTCCAGGTCTGGACCGGGCAGGATTACACCCCGCTGACCCTGCGGGGCGTGGACGTGTCTGCCAGCCTGCCGGGGCACTACGCCACCGCCTATGACGCCGGGGAAGAGGACTATCTCCGCTGGTTCGAGGCCATCGGGGACATGGGGGCCAATGCGATTCGGGCCACCAGCATTATGAACGACGGCTTTTACAATGCCCTCTATGCCTACAATACCAGCCACGATCAGCCTCTGTATCTGATCCAGGGCACTAGCGTCAGCGATGCTGTGGGGGACGGCTCCAAGGACGCCTACACCTCCGGCTTTCTTGATTCTCTGCTGGAGGACGGCAGAGCTCTGGTGGACATTGTCCACGGGCGGAAGGACCTTCCGGCTGCGGGAATCCGCAGCGGCGGCATCTACCGGCGGGACGTCTCCCCTTGGGTGGCCGGGTTCCTGGTGGGGACAGAGTGGTATTCAGACACCATCTCCTATACGGACCACAGCACCATCCGCTCCGGTACTTATCATGGGAACTACTTTCAGACAGCGGCGGACGCCACCCCCTTTGAGGCGGCAATGGCCCGGGTAATGGAGGAAATTACCGCCTACGAAACCGATAAATACAGCGCGCAGCGGCCCGTCGGATTTCTATGCGACCCATCCTGCGACTTTTTGGAGTACGAGGAGGTCTACGCCCGCCAGCTGGAAAAGCACGCCCAGACGGACCCGGAGCATGTGACGCCGCTGCCCGCCATGGAGGCGGGATGCTTCGCCGCCTACCGGCTCTATGACTTTTGTGACACCTTTGTGGAACACCTCTCCTCCAGACAGAAACAGGACATCGTCCCCCTTTTGGCAGGGCTGTCCGTCCATCAGCCCTACGGCGGTTATCTGGAGCTGATGGGCCGGTATCACACCATGCCGGTGCTGGCGGCGGGCTACGGCTTCTCCACCAGCCGGGGGGCTGTCGTTCAGAATCGGGCCCCCATGAGCGAGGAGGAGCAGGGGCGGCGCTTGGTGGAGGTCAGCCGGGCGCTGGAGAGCGGCGGCTGGGCGGGCGGCTTTATCTCCACCTGGCAGGACGAATGGGACAGAAGAGGCTGGAATACCGCCTTTGCCTCGGTTCCCACGGAGCATTACCTGTGGCACGATTTGCAGACCGCAGACCAGAGCTATGGCCTGATGGCCTTTGTTCCCGGAAAGGAGCCGGTCTGTATCCTGGACGGCGCCCCCTCCGAGTGGATGCCGGAGGACCTCCTGTTGGAACGGGACGGACTGCGGCTGTCGGTCCGCTCTGACGCGGAAGGGCTGTATCTGCTTCTGGAGGGCGTGAGCCAGGAGGAAACCGTCTATCTGCCGCTGGATATCTCCTCTGAGGTGGGAAGCCGCTCCTGCGGCAGTCCCGCTCTGACCTTTCAGCGGGAGGCGGATTTC
Source organism: uncultured Eubacteriales bacterium (assembly GCA_949739085.1). The sequence continues at coordinate 6,029 of CATIYU010000257.1, forward strand.
GTGCTGTGCCTGGATGGAACAGCCAACAGCCGCCTGCTGGTGCAGGAGCGCTGGGACCCTCTGCGGGAGCGGTTCCTATATGAAACCGAGGGCGGCGACCCCTTTCTGGATTTCCCGGAGCGGGACAGCGCCAAGTTTGTCCCGCTGGGTATGGCGGTGCAGAACCCTCTGCTGGTGGATGCGCTGACCCCGGAGACCAGAGCCCTCCAGCGCCTGGGGGTGTGGGAGACCGGGAAGCTGGTCCACGGAAGCGGAGACAGCCAGTCTCCGGACTACAACTCCCTGGCCGATTTCTGCTTTGGGGCGGGATGTGTGGAAATCCGCCTCCCCTGGCTGCTGCTGAATGTGGGGGCTCCCGCCTCCATGATGGTCCACCGGGATTACTACCAGCATTATGGCGTGGAATTCAAGCAAATTCGTGAGCTGTGGATCGGAGCCGCCCGGGACGGCGAAGCGGGTGAGATCCAGATGGAAGCTTGGCGGGTCAAGGGCTGGAAGAGCTTGGCGTTCCGGGAGCGGCTGAAGGAGAGCTATTACATGATACAGGCGTATTGGAAGGGAGGAGATTGAAGTGCGGCTGCCGGTCAGGACTGTCATATACTTTTATATCTTCATTTGTGTTGTCCTGCTGCTGTTTAATCTGCTGTATATCTTCCGCTCCAGCAGCATCAAGCGGCGGCAGCGGCGGAAAGTCCAGCATTGGAAGCAATACCTGGACAGCTTTGCGGAGGGGTCCCCTGTATGGGGGCCTAAGGAGCTGTTCCGCAGGTTGAAAAATATCCAGGAGTTCATAGCGTTCTATGAGGCGCTGGAGAGCCGGGAGAAGGAACAGCCTGGAGAAGCGGCCGCTTTCTTCCAGGAAAATCGTTCCACGGTTTTGGAGCTCGCGCGGGAGTACAGCGAGAGGGACGCGATGGAGCGGGCGTTTTTTGCCTATGTGATCGCCGCGTTTCATCCGGCTGCTGGAGACCAGCGAAGCCCGCTGTTAGAGGAGCTGCTGCGCTATCTGGAGAACTCCACGGTATACAGCCGGGAGAATGTGCTCAACGCCCTCTATGCCCTGGGGAATATCCAGCCGGTGGAACACGCTTTCCTGCTCATGAGCCAGCGGGGCTGGTATCACGACCCCAGGCTCCTGGCCGACGGCCTAAACCGGTTTCGGGGAGAAAAAGAGGCCCTGGCTAACCGCCTTTGGAGCTGCCGGGGACAACTGAGTGAGTGCTTTCAGGTGGGGACCATCCGCTTTGCCGAAACACTGAGCGGAGACAGCTTCGCGGAGAATTTTTTGCGGTCGCTGGAGACAGAGGCGCTGCCCACAGAGACACAATTTACCTTGGTGCGCTATTTCCGCCGCCATGCGGTCCCATACGCGCAGCCGGTTCTTCTGCGGCTGCTCAAGGGCGGGGGAAAACGGGAGCTTGCCATTGCGGCTGCGGCTTCCCTGGCGTCCTACCCGGACGGGGAGACGCGGCAGGCTCTGAAGGAGGCCCTTCACAGCCCCAACTGGTACGTCCGGCAGAACGCGGCCCGCTCCCTGAAGGCGCTGGGCGTTCCCTATGAGGAATGCGGGATTGACGCCAGCGCGGACCGCTATGCGACAGAAATGCTGGAATACATCCTCGGGGTACCGCCCGCCGCAGAGGGCGAAGCGAAAGAAAGTGAGGCGCTGGCAGCGGTATGAGTCAATTGATTTTTCAAATTCTGCGTGTGGTGGAGGCGTTTTTCCTGCTGTACCTGCTGCTCTACGCCTCCTACCTGTTTCTGTCCGTGGCAATGGGCGCTTGGCGGCTTTACCGCCTGGACCGGATGCGCACCATTAAAAACGAGCTGAAGCACGACTTCTACTTTCCCGTCTCGATCCTGGTGCCTGCCCACAACGAGGAGGTGACCATCCTAGACAACGTGAAGTCGCTGCTGGAGCTGGACTATCAGCTCTATGAGGTGATCGTCATAGACGACGGCTCCAGCGACAACACCAGCCGGGTGCTCATTGACCACTTCCATTTGAAGGAGGTCAGCCGTCCCATCCGTATGAGTATCCCCTGCAAACCGGTGCGGGCTGTCTATGAGGCTCCGGACTCCCGGGTCCGGCTGACGCTGCTGCGGAAGGAAAACGGCGGAAAGGGCGACGCGCTGAACGCGGGCATTAACGCCTCGCAGTATCCCTATTTCCTCTGTATTGACGCGGACTCCGTACTTCAATGGGATTCACTGGAGCGCATTGTCCAGCCGGTCATGGAGGACGACCATGTGGTCGCTGTGGGCGGACTGATCCGGGTGGCCCAGTGTATTCAGTTTAACCCGGAGGGCGAGGGGGGCGCACATCGAAAACTGAGCTACCATTTGCCCTGGAATTTCTTGACCAGTATGCAGGTCATGGAGTACGACCGCTCCTTTCTGGCTTCCCGGATTCTCCTGGATGGCTTCAATGGAAATCTGATTATCTCCGGCGCGTTCGGCCTGTTCAAAAAAAGCGTGGTCATCGCCGCCGGAGGCTACGCCACCGACGTGCTGGGAGAGGACATGGAGCTGGTGGCCAAGCTCCACGCCTACTGCCGGAGCAACATGGAGCGGTATTCCATCCGCTATGAGCCAAACGCGGTCTGCTGGAGTCAGGCGCCCTCCACGCTGCCAGACCTCTTCAAACAGCGCCGCCGGTGGCATATCGGCCTGTTTCAATGTATCACACGATACCGCTTCATGTTCCTGAAATCCCGATTTGGCCTGGTGGGCACCGCCTCTTATCTCTACTACCTGCTCTATGAGCTGTATTCGCCCATCATTGAGGTGATCGGGTTGGCCGGAACCGCCGTGGCCGCCCTGGCGGGACTGCTCAATGCAAAGTTTATGCTCCAGTTCTACTTGCTGTTTGCGGTTTACAGCGCCATCCTGACGGTCACCGCGTTTTTCCAGAGAATCTACACGCAGAATATCCATATCAGCCGCCAGGATGTATTCCGCGCCTGCATCATGTGTCTGATTGAGAATATCTTTTTCCGGTTTGTATTTGATTTCATCCGGCTCAACGCCTTTATCGGCTATCGGAAGAACAAAGGAACCTGGGGAACCATCAAACGGGTCCGGCACAGCGAGGCCCGTTAAAGTTGCTTTGGAACAAAGTTCGCTCCGTATATATCGCCGCAGCAGTTGACACCACACAATTTTTAACGAATTCTTTCCCTTTAACGCAGTAAACGAGCAGACGTCCCGCCAAGGGGCGTCTGCTCGTTTGCCGGGACCTTGCTTGTCCCACGATGACCAGCCACATAACCGATTGAATAATGTTATAAGCGGATAACACGATTTGATATGGTCTTTTTCGACATCTTCCGCTATAATAAAAATCATATCAATCAAGAAAGGATGTACCAATAGAATGAACAGATTGTTTGCCACTGTTGCAGCTCTGCTGCTGTCTCTATCCCTGCTGGCCGGTCCTGTGGCCCAGGCGCACGAAGAGGATCTCCCCCCGGTTCCGCCTGTGGTAGAATCTGAGCCGGATAGCGGCGTAATGCCAGCGGAACATCCTCCAGCAGTGGAGGGCGAAAATTATTAATATTCGGGCTCCAGATCAAAGTATTCCTTAATTTCCTGGCGGGTGATTTCTGCGTTACGGACTTCTCCGACAGCTTTACAAAGGTAATAGGACTGATAGTAAAGCGCCTTGCTCTGTCCGCTGTCTCCAAGGCGGCGATAACAGTCCGCCATAACCTCCAGCATCCCAGGTAGGAATCGGTATTGCCCATAATCCAGACAGACTCTGCGGCCCTCTTCCGCAGCTTCAAGCGCCTTTTGATATTGACCGGTTTTGTATAATACCGTAGCATAGTTAAACAGTACCATATTTAAATGGGCACGGGTTGGCGGTATGCTTCGAAAATGCTTGCGGATGTACTGACAAAGCTGCTCCCATAGTTCGATTGCGCCCTGGTAATTCTCCGCATGATAGTTGATGGTAGCCAGATGGCTGATGATTTTGATTTCATCAATAGTATACAGGCCATGACTGATGTCATCCAGGTCGAAACCAGGACAGGTGAGATGGATGGCGTCCAGCAGCAAGGACTGTTGCTCCTCTAAACTATAGGGCCCGTCCTCTTTCCCTAAAATAACACGGGAACGGAGGACCAGCTGGCGGCTCGTCATATCGTCTTTGTCAATGATAGCCTCCAGCTCCCTGTGTGCCTGGAGGGCTTCCGTCCGGGCTTGGGCCTTTTCAGCTCCAAGGCTATGCTCAAAGCGGAGATTACACGCGACAATCTTCTTTTGCAGCGCCTCGATATCCATCTCCTTTTTGCTGAGGAGGGCGTAGTACCGGTCCGTTGGCAAATCCAAACGCTCCAACAGCGCGTTAATCCGCTGATGGGACGGTGCGTGTTTTCCGTTTTCCAGACGGGAAATTGTGATGGGTTCGCAGATTCCCTGACAAAGCTGTTCCTGCGTCAAGTTTAGTTCCAACCTGCGCCGCTTGATCACATCGCCTAAAAACATTTCCTGCATACAGCCCACTCTCCTTTTGAATTTTTTTCTATCCTATCAGATTACCTCCCTTTTGTCCAGCCTGTATTATATCGTGCTGCTCCTGTTTGCGGCGGCGCCCCAATACTGGCCCCAGCGCCCCGAGGCTGTTGGACATATGGACGGCCATCAGCCCGCCCTTTGTGTCCGGCACCTTTGGGGCGTCTTTGCTGGCCTGGTTCATGCGCGGCCGGTTTTGCCCGGTTGGACGCGCTGCTGCGGCTCAGCGAATCCAGTTAGATCTGTGGGTGGACATATTAAGCAAAACATTCCCAATGGTGTGTCCGGCAAACTGCGCTGAAACATGCGGCCGCAATGTTGGAATTGATGCCGCAAGGTAAATAAGCCACGGGGCCAGCGGAGAATCTTCCCGCTGGCCCTTCCGCTAGGCGCAGGAGGTTCTATATAATGCGCGTACTGCCATCAAACTGTAGGATGCGCGGCTATAAGGGAACGCTTTGTGTTGGAGCAGCGCCCGTAGAAAGACAAGGAGGAGTCATCATGAGCGGCCAATACAAGGTGGGAAAAGTACCCGCGCAGTGGTCGGATAAAGCGCAGACCATTCTATTTGTTGTGTCCGAGGACCGCAATCCGCATTGTGAATACGGCTGCATCACCCACAAGGCGTCCAATAAACGGATGGACTTTGAAACGGCGAAGCGGTTTATCGACTATATCCTCACCGCCGGTATCCGCTTTGCGGACGAGGTCATCATTGCGTTCTTTGGCGGAGAACCGGTGATTGAGATGGAGCTGGTGGACCAGATCTCGGATTATTTTAAATTAAAGGCATACGAGCTGAACCACCCCTGGTCGTGGCGGTACCGGTTCCAGTTCACCACCAACAGCGTGACCTATGGCTCTCCGAAGGTCCAGACGTACATCAGGAAAAACCTGGGCAAAGTCTCTGTCGGGGTCTCCATTGACGGCGTACGGGAGAAGCAGGGCCTGAACTGCGTTTTCCTGGATGGCTCCAGCTCCTGTGACGCTATTGAAAAGAATACTCCCCTCTGGATGTCTCGGTTTACCCCTTCAACAAAAATGACGTTAGCCAGCGTGGACCTGAAACACCTCAAGGACAGCATCATTGACCTGTGGAACCACGGCGTTACAGACGTATCGGCCAACGTAGTGTATGGGGACGGCTGGAAGGACGGCGACGACCAGATGCTGGAACAGCAGCTCCGGGATTTGGCAGATTATATCCTGGATAACAAGCTCTTTAACCAGTGCTGCTGCACATTTTTTTCCGATGCCATTGGCGGCTATACAACAGAAGAAAGCCGGGCCAGCGCCAACTGCGGCGCTGGCAAGATGATAGTCCTCAGCCCGGACGGCAAAATCTATTTGTGCCTCAGAGATACAGACTACTTTCTGGATGCCCATAAAGAGCGGATGGTGGGCACAGTAGATACTGGCATTGATATGAACCTGGCCCGGCCGCTTATGGCAGCCTCCCGGTATCAGGACAACGCCGGGTGCGCCAACTGTCCAATTGGTACTGGCTGCCCCCAGTGCCAGGGCTTCCGCTATGGCGCCGCAGATACCAGCATCAACTTCCAACGGACAAAGTATATCTGCCCAATACAGAAGGCCCGGGTCCGGGCCAATGAATACTACTTTGCCAAACTCTATAACCGCTTCGGAATCCCGCGGGACCGCCTGCCTGATCTGCCGAAAATGTACTTTCTGCTATCAGACCAGTTTGTAACGTTCTGCTGTTTCGACAACCGCGCTCCATGGGCTAGGCAGGTTATGACGCTGGATCAGATCAGAGAAGGCCTGCAATACTGCCGTGACAATTTCTTTGCTCCGGTGTTTGTCCATGGGAACGGCAGGTTCCTGGACGTGGATTTTCCCCGCGTGTTTGAGGACTATGTCATCCAGCACATTCTTCCGGTGGAGCTGGAGGAAGCGGCTACCCACATCAAGCGTCCCCTGCTCGTGTTTACACACGACACGCTGGACAATTGCCATGGGCACCTGGATAGCTGCATTTACAATATCTGGCAGGGCAGTCTGGCAAAACTCTCTGCGGATGTCATCCGGCTGTTCCAGTGGGCGGACCGGATCAATGTGAACATTTTGAATATGGACGCCCAATTTGACGAGACCTGTTACCTGGAGCAGCTCCGGGCCATAAAAGACTACCTCGTTGCGGCGATGCGGCGCGGCGATACACAGAAGGAACTCAACCTCTTGACCGACCTGTGTTATGCGGATACATGGAACAACTGCGGTGCCGGGGAACGGGCCTTTGCCCTTGCTCCCAACGGGAAGTTCTACACATGCCCCGCGTTCTACCAGGGAAGTCCGGACTGGTCTGTCGGAACACTGTCCAGGGGAATGAACCGGCTGAAAAACGCCCACCTGTTCCGCCGGGAATTCCATCCCATCTGCCAGGCGTGTGATGCGAAGCAGTGCCGGGACTGCATCTACATAGGGCCTGCTCCGCAACTTCGGCAAACAATAAAGCAGAAATAAGAGACAAAGCAGAGCGAGAGAGACCCTCAGCGACCTGGAAAGGTTCGAGAGCA
>CATIYU010000258.1 GCA_949739085.1 uncultured Eubacteriales bacterium
ACATCCTGGTGGGCGAGAGCACGGCGGAGAAGATGAAGATTGCCATCGGCTGCGTCTACCCCAAGGAGGAGGAGTCCTTCATGGATGTGAAGGGCCGGTGCCTGCTGACGGGCCTTCCCAAGACCATTACCGTCTCCTCAAAGGAGATGCTGGAGGCCTTTGAGGAGCCCACGGAGGCCATTTTGGAGAGTATCCACTCGGTGTTGGAGCGCACGCCCCCGGAGCTGGTGGCGGACGTATCCACCAACGGCATCGTCATGACCGGCGGCGGCAGTTTGGTGGACGGCTTTGACAAGCTCATCACCTCCCGCACCGGCATCGCCACCACGGTGGCGGAGAACGCTATCGCCTGTGTGGCGGAGGGGACGGGCCGTAGTCTGGATATGATTACGGACATGCAGGAGGGGACCATTAACCTCTCCCGCACCCGGCAGGTCAACTGACCGCACCCAGTCTTTTTTCGCGGCTTTGCGATTTTCTCTTGCAAAAAGCCTGGAAATCTGGTAGAATAGCATTTGTCGCGCCCCAGGGCGTGTTTCCAACGCGTTATCATCCGTTTTGGAGGTTGAAATAAAGATGTCTTCTAAGAAACCGATTAGTCAGAAACGTACTGAGCGGGAGCAGGCGGAGAACCAAGCCCTCAACCGCGTGTTCCTTGTATTTTTGGTTGGGCTGGCGGCGGAGTGCTACCTGTTCCTGCTGTACCGCGGGGCGGTGGGCACGGTCAACTCTATGCTGGCCAGCTACAATGCCGTTAAGTGGCTCTCCTGGCTGGGACTCATCATGCTGGCGGCCGGAGCGGCGGTGGGTTATCTCAAGCGGAACGACCGCAAGCTGCGCACCGCCATGCTCTGGGTAGGCGGCGCGGGCCTGTTCCTGGGGGTCTCCGGCTGGATTATGACCAACTTCTCCAACGACAACAAGGGCATTATCACCATGTGCATCCTCGTGCCCATTCTGGCGATTCTGGCCCTGGTGTTGCTGCTGTACCAGCACGAGTGCTTCTACGCCACTGTGGCCCTGGCGGGCGCTATGTTCACGGTCTGGGTCCGCAGTTCCTCCCTCAACGCCGGAAGCTGGCGAATTCCCGTCATTGTGGGCGCGGTGCTGGCGGCGTTGGTGCTGGTGGGCGCTGCCTTCCTGGCCCGCAAAGCCCAGCAGGACGAGGGCAAGCTGTGGGGTCTGCGGGTATGCTCTCTGGAGTGCGACTACCGCATTCTCTATGCGGCCCTTGGCGCGGCCTTTGTGTGCGTGCTGCTGGGACTGGCCCTTCCCGCCATCTCCTACTACCTGATGTGGGCGCTGGGCATCCTGCTGTTCGCGGAGCTGGTCTATTACACCTCCAAGCTGATGTAAATACAAGATACCGGACGGCGGAGCCAAGGAACTCCGCCGTCCTCTTTTGCTGCTTAAACGGAAAACCGCTTGCTCCAACGGAGAAAAAGTGGTAAAATAGCAGAAGAATGCCGGTAAACAGCGGCACACAAGGGAGGAACCGCCATGCTGACATGGAATCTACAGCCGGTTGGAGACGGTGTACAGACCCCCGGTGAGGACACCTTCTGGGGCGGAAAGCCCAAGCTTCCGCCAGATCTGCCCCTGCCCCAATGCGGGCTGTGCGGCCGGGAACTGACCTTCTTCCTCCAGGCCGCCTTTCCCCCGGGCCACCCTTGGCAGGGGAAGTCTCTGGCCCTCTTCTACTGTACAGACACTTGGCACGACCAGTTCTGCCTCCCGGAGTCCCCAGATGTGCGGAACCTGAACCGGGCGGACATCCCCTCCAGCTTCCTCCATCAATACCAGCGCGCCTTCCGCACCCTGGTCTTCGACACGGACCAGGCCGTCCCCCGGGAGGACTATCGGGAGCGGGTCCGCTTCCAGGCCCTGTTCCCGGCCAAGTCCAACCGGGCCAGGCCCGAGGCGGACGTGATTCTGGGGGGCGAACCGGTGTGGATCATGGGCTGGCCGGAGCACCCGGCCACTGTGGACGGCGGTCAAAAACTGGTTCTGCTGGCCCAGGTCCGGGAGGGCCTTCAGTTCCCCCGGCTGGCGGACGCGCCGCCTCAGGTGAATCCCTTTCTCCGCAGCGGCCTCTCGTCCCAGCCTTGGTACCACCTCTTTGCCCGGGCCCGGGCCTATCTCTGGGGCACGGAGGAGCCCTCGGATACCCCGGTATACATTTCAGTACAGGCTCAGTAACGGCATTTTTAATGAGACAACAAAAAGGGAAGGGTCCCCCGGGACCCTTCCCTCTCTCTATTGGCTGGGGCATCAGAGCTGGACGATCCAGCCCATCTCATCCGCCACGGTACCGGTCTGCATACCGTAGATGTAGTCGTACAGCTTCTGGCTGACAGGGCCCACGCCGCCGCCGTTGATGACGATATCCTCTCCCTTGTAGCGCAGATAGCCGATAGGGGAGATGACGCAGGCGGTGCCAGTGGCCCAGACCTCCTGGAGGGAGCCGTCCCGGCTGGCCTTCTCCACGTCCTCGATAGACAGGCGGCGCTCAGAGACCTTGTAGCCCCACTTGCGCAGCAGGGTGATGGTGCTATCCCGGGTGACGCCGGGGAGGATGGACCCGCCCAGAGGCGCGGTAATGACCTCGTCCCCGACCATAAAGAAGGCGTTGGAGGTGCCCACCTCCTCCACATATTTGTGTTCGTGGGCGTCCAGCCAGAGGACCTCCTTGCAGCCGTTCTCCAGGGCCTTTTTGGTGGCCCGCATTCCACCGGCGTAGTTGCCGCCCACCTTGGCAAAGCCCGTGCCGCCCACAGCGGCCCGGATGTACTCGTCCTCCACGTAGATGTGGCTTCCGGTGAGGCCGCCCCGGTTGATGTCGTAGTAGGCGCCCACAGCGCAGAGAATGATGATGAAATGATAGTGCTTGGCTGGTTCTACGGAGAAGCTGACCTCATCGGAGATGATATAGGGCCGGATGTAGAGGGCGGTGCCGGGGGCGGTGGGGATCCAGTCCGCGTCCGCCTTGACCGTAGCCTTGACAGCCTCGATAAACAGTTCCTCTTCCATGAAAGGGATACACATACGCTCATTGGTGCGGTTGAGGCGCTTGGCGTTCATATCGGGGCGGAAGAGGTTGATCTTCTTATCCGGGGTCAGGTAAGCCTTCATGCCCTCGAACATCATCTGGGCGTAGTGGAGGACGCAGCTGGCGGGGTCCAGGCTGATGGGGCCGTAGGGGACGATCTTGCCGTCATGCCA
>CATIYU010000259.1 GCA_949739085.1 uncultured Eubacteriales bacterium
CGGCAAGGAGTTCCAGGGGGTCTATGACCGCCGGAGAGGGCGCATTCTCTTTTTCTCCGGCGGGGGCCACGGCAAAAAAGCGGCCTCCACGGAGGTGGCCCTGGAGGACCCGGCTGTGGACGAGGCCATCGGCGCCAGCCGCGCCCAGGCCCTCCGGGACGACGTGGAGCTGCTGGGGGCGGGCCGGGATTTTGACCTGGAGGCCGTCCGGGCGGGGACGCTGAGCCCGGTGTTTTTCGGGTCCGCCCTCACCAACTTCGGCGTGGAGCCCTTCCTGGAGGAGTTCCTTCAGATGACCACGCCACCCCTGTCCCGAATGTCGGACAGCGGGGAGGTGGACGCCTTCTCCCCGGACTTCTCCGCCTTTGTCTTCAAGATCCAGGCCAACATGAACAAGGCCCACCGGGACCGCATCGCCTTTATGCGGGTATGCTCCGGCAAGTTCCAGCGGGAGAGCGAGGTCTACCACATGCAGTCCGGCAAAAAGCTGCGGCTTAGCCAGCCCCAGCAGCTGCTGGCGTCGGAGCGGGAAATTATCGACGAGGCTTACGCCGGGGACATCATCGGCGTATTCGACCCGGGCCTTTTCTCCATTGGGGACACGGTGACCGTGCCGGGGAAGAAATTCCAGTTCCTGGGCATCCCCACCTTTGAGCCGGAGCACTTCATGCGGGTGAGCCCTGTGGACACCATGAAACGCAAGCAGTTCATCAAGGGCACGGAGCAGATTGCCCAGGAGGGGGCCATTCAGATCTTCAAGATTCCTTACGCTGGTATGGAGGAGGTCATTGTGGGCGTGGTGGGCACGCTGCAATTTGACGTTTTCCAGTACCGTATGCGCAGCGAGTACGGCGTGGAGCTGCGCATGGCGGGCCTGCCCTACGACCACCTGCGGCGTATTACCGCCAGCCCGGTGGAGCCCAAGGACCTGACTCTCTGCGCGGACGCGGCTCTGTTGGAGGACTTCCGGGGCCGGAGTCTTGTGGCCTATGCGGGGGAGTGGCCGGTGGGGTACCTGCTCAAGCACAATCCGGGCCTGGAGCTGGCGGAGTCCATGACAGTGTAGCTCCAAACGGCAAAGCAAAGCGGCAGAGGCATGGCCTCTGCCGTTTCCCTACTGCTCGGACAGCCATGACAGAAAGCTGCGGGCTGTCTCCAGCTTCTCCTTGTCCAGTCCCCGCAGCAGCTCCGCCACATTTCGCCACTCGTCCCCCTCCCAGCGGGAGGTACCCACCAGGAACTCGTCCGGCGTGGTGTCCAGCGCGGCGGCCAGCCGCATGATAACCTCCGTAGAGGGGATGGAGACAGCCCGTTCTATGTTGGAAATATAGGGGACGCTGATTTCAACCAGTTCGCTGACCTGCGCCTGGGTGAGGCCCAGGCTTCTGCGGCGTCCCGCAATGCGCCTGCCGATTTTTGTATAGTCCAGCATGGCGGTCATACCCCCTTCCCAAAGAGTATGATAGGCAAATAAGCGAAAAAATAAATAAACCAAGAAGAAATAATAAACTTGACATTTATTTATTCATACTTATAATAAATTTATCGCCTATAAATATGGGTCAGGAGGTGGGGCTGTGGCAACGGAGCTGGAGACCTACAAGGAGATGTACCGGATTCTGCGGGACGCGATCACCGAAGCCCTGTGGGACCAGGAGCAGGGCAGGCCGGACATCATGGGGGCGCGGCTGAAGCTGGCACGGTTTGAGGCCAAGGAGCTGCGCCTGCGCTGGGAGGACCCCCAGCGGCCCCTGTGGACGGCAAAGCTTCTCCCTGTACCAGAGGAAGAATTAAGACTTTTGTAACAATTCGCGCTGGTTTCCTTAACAAATATGGGGTATTGTAGTTCTTGCAAGAGACAAAACCTTCTTTTCATCCAATCTTCCAAAACACGGCAAAGCGGCGGGATGTTCCTCCATCCCGCCGCTTTGCCATGTTTGATTGGCCTCAAACCGCCGTCACAAGCGAACGTTTATCAAAGGGAATTCCACCCAAAGGATGAACCTCCCGATAAATACTCGTTTATCGTTTTCCTGTCTTAATAAATTCAATCAGCTTTTCCACATCATCAAAATCATCATAATCACCAATGATTCCTTTGCGATGATATAGGATTCCCCTTTTTTCATTTTCCTCAAGGCAGTCGAGAAGGTCCTCTATCCCATATCTTTTTATAAACAATGTAAAACCATATGGCTTGATTTTGTTTAGTAATCCTCCTATTACAATAGAATTACGGTTCAAGGCACGGCAGCCAGCCGTGTCTTTTTCCGCATTGTTGCCAAAGCTGTTAGAATGAG
>CATIYU010000260.1 GCA_949739085.1 uncultured Eubacteriales bacterium
ACCGTCCGGACGGGACAGCTCACCGCCTGCATCACGTCGTAGAGGGCCATGCCGCTGTCCACGCTGCCGCCGGGGCTGTTGATGTACAGGGTGATCTCCTCCTCCGGGGCCTGCCGCTGGAGGTAGCGCAGCTGCCGGACCAGAGCGTTCACCGCCTCCGGGGTCACCTCCCCCACCAGCTCCACCTCCCGGTGGGAGAGCATCTCGTCCTGGATGGGGATGAGGTGGTAGCCATAGGTGGATTCCTTGATAATACTGGCGTCGTTTGAACTGTACATAATATTCTCCTTTTTGTTGCGCGTATATTTTGAAAGGTACTTGTGTCCCGCCTTCCCGCAGATCACCCTGTTGGCGCGCTCACCCCCTAAGGGGGTCCTGGCGGCGCTTCGCCCAGGGGATATGCCCTCCGGCGGGGATTTCGTTTTCAAGGTGCTTTGTAGTTATAAGTATACCGGGATCGCAAAGTTAAAATGTAATTTTTACAAACTGCTTTGGACACTATATTCCGCGCACTGCGAGGCGCTTTCTTATACAGGTGATATGTGCGCAAAAAATCTCCAGCGGGCATCGCCCGCTGGAGATCGATATGCCGCCACAGCCTGTTTTCCGCCTGGCGGCGGGACCGCTGTTACTCAAAGGCTTTGCGGAAGGGAGCCGGAATCCCGGCGGGCTCGTCCTCGTTGAGCCGCTGGAGCATCTGCCGGGGACCATCCTGTTCCGCCACGCAGTAGCGCTTGAAGGCACTCAGAACCGTCTGAAAGGACTTCCCGGCGTTTTTGTGGAAGGCGGCGCTCAGCCGGAACGCCCCGCCCAGGTTTGCGGGATACGGTTCCAGGCGCAAATAGTCGAAGCAGAAAAGTTCCTCCGCCGCCCGATACGCCGCCCGCGCCTCTTTTCCAGCGCTCTCGTACGCCTCCTCGTAGTTCTCCTTCCCCGCCATGAAAAAGGTACAGCCGCTGTACAGGTCCACCGCCAGGGGAATGTAAAAATAAGTTCTCCCGCTCTGCCGCAAGCGCTCCAAAAGAGGGTCAATCTGATCCGGAGCCAGCAGGCAGAAGCCATTTTCGTCCATCTGCCAGTTCTCCGCTCCCCCCAGCAGTTTCCTTTGGAAGCTATAGCCCTCCGAGCTGTCGCAGAATGCCTCGAAAAGCCGCATAGAGAAGTCGCTCTTCCGCTCTTTCCTCTTCTCCTTCCGCCGCTCCACCTCGTCATATACAATGAGCGGGTATCCACTGTACTGGAGCCAGTTTTTGATGGTAACATGGAGCGCCATCCGCTTCAAACGCCGGGTCAGCCAGGGCAGGTACTCCACGGGCCGGTCCCCTCCGCCCGGGCTTTTGTATTGGATTTTCAGATTGTGGAGCCGGTTGGCGATTTCCGTTCTTTCCGCCGCCCGCTCCTCCCGGAGCAGGGCCGCCATACGCTTCAGGTCTCTCTCAACCTGAGCCACCGCAAAGACGGGAATTTCCGCCCGGCTCTTCCAGCCCGGGGCGATGG
>CATIYU010000261.1 GCA_949739085.1 uncultured Eubacteriales bacterium
AACTGGAAAGCCACGGTCTGGGCCATGCAGTAGTCGATGTAGTAGAGGGGGTTGATATAAATGTGCATCTTCCACTGCCAGCCCGCGCCCCGGCTGTAGAAGGGCAGGTCCTCGTAGTCCACCCAGGGGCGGTACTTCTTCTCCAGCTCCAGCCAGACTTCGTTGCGCTGGGCGGGGGTCAGCTCCGGCTTCTCGTAGATGATGTGCTGGAACTCGTCCACCATGCAGCCGTAGGGGATGAAGATGAGGGCGTCCTCGCAGTGGGACACCTCGTACTTCTGGGTCAGGGGGCCGAAGAACTTCTCGTGCCAGGGGGCGGTGAGGAACTCCATGGACATGGAGTGCACCTCGCAGCCCTCCATAGTGGGGGAGCGCAGGGCGGAGATATAGTTCTTGCCCATGGAGCGGAAGAAGGCGAAGGCGTGGCCCGCCTCGTGGGTCAGCACGTCCACGTCGCCGCTGGTGCCGTTGAAGTTGGAGAAGATAAAGGGCACGCCGTACAGGGGCAGGCTGGTGCAGTAGCCGCCGGGGGCCTTGCCCTCCTTGCTGAGCACGTCCAGCAGCTCGCCGCCGAAGAGGGCGTCGGCGAACTCCCGGGTCTCCGGGCTCAGCTCCTGATACATCTTGTGTCCGGCGGCCAGGATTTCGTCCGGGGCGCCCTGGGGGTTGGCGTTGCCGTCGGGGAAGAGGAGCAGGTCGTCGTAAAATTTCAGCTTGTCCAGGCCCAGGCGCTTGGCCTGGTCCCGCTTCACCCGGGCCACCAGGGGCACCAGGTCCTGGGCGATCTGGTCGCGGAAAGCGGCGCACTCCTTGGGGCCCCAGCAGTTGCGGCCCATGCGGTCGTAGCCCAGGGGGATATAGCTGTCATAGCCCATGGCCTTGGCCTGGGCGGTGCGGTTTTTCACCAGCTTGTCGTAGATCTCGTCCAGCTCGGCCTGGTGCGCGTCGAACCAGCGGCCCTCCGCCTCGTAAGCGGCCTTGCGGACGGCCCGGTCGGGGCTCTGCTTGAAGGGGGTGATTTTGGGCATGGGCAGCATCTCGCCCTCCCACTCGATGAGGGCGGAGGCGTAGAGCTTCTGGTACTGGCTCTCCAGCTTGCTCTCCTCCTGCATGAGGTCCATGATCTCCGGCTTCATGCAGCGGACGCTGATCTCCAGGTTGGTGAACATCAGCTTGCCCAGCTTCTCCTCCAGCTCCGCCCGGAAGGGGGAGTTGAGGAGGGCGAGGCTGATCTTCTGGCCCATCTCCTGGAGGGCGGGCCCGATCTCGTTGATATAGTCGTGCTCCTTGTCGTAGAACTCGTCTCTGGTGTCGATGGTGTGGCGCACGTAGGCCAGGGAGCAGTTGGTGGAGAGCTCCTTGCCGGACTCCTCAAACGACAGGTAGGCGTCTACCTGCTCCTGGGCGGAGGAGGCGTTCTGGATGCGCTGGAGGACGGCCTCCGACTCCCGCCGGAGCTTCTCCAGGTCGGGCCTAGTGTAAGGCATTTCGTTGAATTTCATACATCTTCTCCTTATCATCATTTATTTTCCCGCCGGTTCAGGCGCGAAAATCACAGTTCCGCCAGCACCGCCAGCAGGTACTTCCACGTCCTCTGGACAGACGCCACGGACATCCTCTCCCGTGGGCTGTGGATGTCCATGAGGTCCGGCCCCACGGACACGGCGTCCAGGCCGGGGAGCTTCTCCGCCAGGAGGCCGCACTCCAGCCCCGCGTGGATGGTCTCCACCACGGGGGCCCTGCCGTACTGGGCCTCAAAGACCCGGACCATGGTGTCCCGGAGGAGGGATTCCTTCCGGTACTCCCAGGCGGGGTAGTCGCCCCGGCGGCTGAAGGACGCGCCGCTGGCGTCCGTCAGGGCTTTCAGCTTCTGAACCAGGGCCTCCTTTTCCGCGCCCACGGAGCTGCGGACGCTCCAGGTCAGGCGCAGTTCGCCGCCCTCCAGCCGCAGGATGCCCAGGTTCAGGGACGTGCGGACCTGTCCGGGCAGGTCCGGCTCCATGGCCTGCACGCCGTTGGGTGCGGAGAGGATGAGGTCCAGGACCTTGCGGCTGTCCGCTTCGGAGAGGGCGGGGGCGTTGGCGGCGGGGGAGAGGGAGCAGGCGGCGTTGGGCGCTTCGGAGTGGGCGGCCAGCTCCCGCTGGAAGATTCTGTTGATTTCGGCGGAAACGGCCTCCGCCTGGTCCTCGGGGAGGACGAATTGGGCTTCGGCCCGGTCGGGGATGGCGTTGTCCTGCTCGCCGCCGTGGAGGGAGATGAGCCGGAGTCCGGGCACGCCCGCCAGGCACTTGGCCAGCAGCCGGTTGGCGTTGGCGATGTTCTTGTGGATTGCCGCGCCGGAGTGTCCGCCGGGGAGTCCGCTGAGGGAGAGGGAGCGGGCCTTGCCCGCCGCCGCCTCCGGCAGGGGGAGGACGAGGTCGCAGCGGGCCCCACCGGCGCAGCCCACCGTCAGAACGCCCTCGGCCTCGCTGTCCAGGTTGATGAGCAGGCGGCCCTGGAGCTGGGAGCAGTCCAGGGAGGCCGCGCCCAGGAGGCCGATCTCCTCGTCCACGGTAAAGACCGCCTCAAGGGGCGGGTGGGGGACGCTACCGCTGTCCAGCAGGGCCATCATCATGGCCACGGCAATGCCGTCGTCGCCGCCCAGGGTGGTGCCCCGGGCCTTCACCCAGCCGTCCTCCACGCACAGGTCCAGGGGGTCCCTGGAGAAGTCGTGCTCCACGCCGGGGGCCTTCACGCACACCATGTCCAGGTGTCCCTGGAGCAGGACGGCGGGGTGGTCCTCGTAGCCGGGGGCGGCGTCCTTCCAGACGGTCACGTTGCCGGAGTCCTCCTGGCGGCAGCGCAGGGAGCGCTCCTGGGCGAAGCGGACCACCCAGTCGCTGGCGGCCCGGGTGTGCCCGGACTCGTGGGGGATGCGGCAGAGTTCCTCAAAGAAGCGGAAGACGGCCTTTGGTTCCAGATGCGCTAAGATGTCCATTGTTTTTCCTCCTGATAAGATTCAAACGCCCGGGAACGGGCGGGGCCTAGTTACAGCAGCTGCACGCCCGCCCTCCCGCAGGCGTCCAGGGTGGCCTGGTCCCAGAGGCTGGCCTGCACCTCGCCAATGTGGCAGCAGCCGATCATCAGCATACACAGGCGGCTCTGGCCGATGCCGCCGCCCATGGTGAGGGGGAGCTGGTCCTCCAGCAGCATCTTGTGGAAGGG